>NZ_CP086063.1:1200000-1500000 GCF_020783315.1 Ferruginibacter lapsinanis
AAGGACTGGTCCATGTTGCATTCTGCAGTACATAAAATGATCCCTTCTTTTTCAATAATGGGGATTGGTGAAAACTTTGAAAATATAGCAAAAAAAATTCAGGAATACGCCGGTATTCAGTCAGGTATAGATGAAATGGAAACGATGGTATCACAATTAGAAGATGTTTGCGGCCGGGCCTGTGTTGAGTTGGAGCATGAGTTTAACAGAATTAAAAATCAAACCAATGGAAAGTAAACAACCGATCAAACTTTTTTTAGTAGATGATGATGCTTTGTTTTTAAAATCATTGGAGATTGAGTTTATGCAACATGCCAATTTTATTATTGAAACCTATGCTACCGGAGAGCTTTGCGTGCAAAGTTTATCCAATGCTCCCGATGTAATTATTTTAGATTATCATCTGGATGGCATCGATACCAAGGCTATGGATGGATTAGCAGCATTAGATGCCATAAAAACGATCAATCCGGATATACCGGTTATCATGTTATCCTCTCAGGATAAAATTGAAGTGGCCATTAACTGTATGCACCACAAAGCTTATGATTATGTTGTAAAAAGTGAAACAGCGTTTATTCGCCTGCAAAAGATCATCACATCAATTTTTACCTATAAAAAAATGGAAAAAGAATTGAGGTGGTATATGGATCGAATGTGATCATTTGCCTCTTGCTGTGTTTTCTTCACAAAGTGTGAATGTTGTAACTTTTTTAAGTAATTGTATAACACTTATATCCTCAAGTAAGTGCACCTTTATTGCTGGCAATGATCAGTTTTGCCTGCCACTGTAATTCTAACAATTTTAATAGCAATACAATGTCAACGATCAATAGATTGGGCATTTGGATGGATCATTCAATTGCCTACCTGATAGAGTTTTCTACAGGTACTTTCGAATCAAAATACATCAAAGCGAAATTCGCTGGCCAATTGAGGCCGATTGAATTAGCCAATGAAGGATTTGCATCGGATGATTATGAGCAGAATGAACAAATTGAATACTATACAAGTATAGGAGATGTTATAAAAGATTATGATGAGGTATTACTGTTTGGTCCGTCTGATGCCAAGATAGAATGTTTCAATGTTTTAAAGGCCAATCATGATTTTGATAAAATAAAAATTGAAACAAAACAAATGCAGCGATATTTTGAAGATAGCCGGATAAATTATTGTCTATAAATATTTTTTTAACCCTAATTATTAATCAAAAAACAATTATGAAATTTTACGCAAGCGTAGCAATTGCTGCAATCTTAATGACAACTCAGGCCAAGGCACAACATGTAAACATTGGTATCAAAGGTGGATTCAACCTTTATAATATCAATAACAGTAATGGAGTAAAGTACGATAGCAAACCGGGCATCCATTTGGGGTTGATAGGGCATATACATCTAGCCAAACAGGTAGCATTTCAACCGGAAATAGTGTACTCTAGCCAAGGCGCAAAATACACAACAGGCGGAGTAGTTACCAAACTTAATTTGAACTACGTTAATGTGCCATTGATGTTGCAGTATATGTTTGACAATGGCTTCAGGTTACAAGCCGGACCACAAGTTGGTTTTTTAATAAGTGCAAAATCTAAAACAAATGATGTGGATACTGATGTTAAAGACAATTTAAAAATGGTTGATTTTGGCCTTGGATTTGGCGCAGGTTATGTACATCCTCCCAGTGGTCTTGGTATAGATATCAGATACAATCTTGGATTGAGTGATATCAATGAAAACAATGCTGTAAAATCAACTAACAGAGGTTTACAGTTAGGTGTTTTTTATCTTTTTAATCATAAATAATATTTCGGAAGAGATGGTGTTTGCCGTCTCTTCCGATTTTTTAAAAGAATAAAATTTTGGTTGTTTATTTAAAAAATATTTTTACTGATACCGGTATTGTAACACAGTTTATTGCCCGATTTTTCAAAGAGTTCTTTAAGCCTCCGTTTGAGATAAGAGAATTTTTGAAACAATGTTATGTGATAGGGTATAAATCCTTACCCCTGGTAACTATTACGGGTTTTATAATGGGGTTGGTGTTAACGCTTCAATCACGACCTACGTTAGCTGAGTTTGGCGCCGAATCGTGGTTGCCAAGCATGGTGGCATTATCATTGATCAGAGAGATCGCTCCGGTAATTACTGCGTTGATATGTGCAGGAAAAGTTGCATCAGGGATTGGTGCCGAACTGGGTTCTATGAAAGTAACGGAGCAAATAGATGCAATGGAAGTATCTGCGATCAATCCATATAAATATCTGGTAGTAACAAGAGTAATGGCTACTACTTTAATGATTCCACTGTTGGTTGTTTATGCCGATGGTATTGGAATTATTGGCGGGTATGTAGGTATTAACATACATAGCGATGTTAGTTTGTTCAGGTATTTTTCCCAAGTGTTTGAAGCGTTGGAATTTTTAGATATTATTCCGGCCACTGTCAAAACGTTTTTCTTCGGATTTTTTATTGGCATGATAGGCTGCTATAAAGGATACACAGCTGCCAATGGTACAGAGAGTGTGGGTAAAGCGGCTAACTCCGCAGTGGTAGCGGCGTCTTTATCAATATTCATTATTGATATGCTGGCAGTACAAATAACAGATCTATTTTTCTAACAATATGGAACAGCCCGTAACAGATATAATACAAACAACAACGCAAAATATAGCAGCACCTATCATAGAGATAGAAGGGTTATACAAATCTTTTGGCAAAGACAACGATGTTTTAAAGGGGCTCAATCTTGTGGTAAACAAAGGAGAGAACCTGGTGATATTGGGTAAGTCGGGGTCAGGAAAGTCAATTGCTATAAAATGTTTAGTTGGTTTGGTGGCAGCAGACAAAGGCCTGATAAAGGTTTTTAATGCTGATATCAGTTTGTTGGACGATAATCAATTGAATGCAATAAGAGTGAGGATTGGATTCCTTTTTCAAAATGCGGCTTTGTACGATTCTATGACGGTGAGAGAAAATCTTCGATTTCCTTTAAAGCGACATTCCAAAGATCTTTCTGAAGAAGAAATTGAAAAGGCAATAATTGCTGCGTTGGCAAATGTAGGCCTCGAAGAAGCAATAGATAAAATGCCTAGCGAATTGTCGGGGGGTATGCGGAAAAGGATCGGATTGGCACGTACACTTATTTTAAATCCGGAGATAATATTATATGATGAACCAACAACAGGTTTGGATACAATTACTTCCAGGGAAATAAGCGAACTTATTTTGTCTCTTCAAAAAAAATATAAAACAACCTCTATCATCATTACTCATGATATGGCTTGTGCTAAACTTACAGCAGATAAGTTAATGGTTCTCAAAGATGGTGTGATCAATGCTGAAGGAACTTATGAGGAATTGGAAAAAAGTGAGGATGAATGGGTTCGCTCGTTCTTTAATTAATGACAGTATAAAATAAAAAATATGAATAAGGAATCGGGCTTTACCTGGAAATTAGGAATGTTTGTACTCATTGGATTGGTCTTGTTTGTAGTAACGATCTACTTTGTTGGTAAACAAAAAAATCTTTTTGGTTCTACTTTTCGTTTGAAGGCAAAATTCAAAACCGTCAGCGGTTTAAAAGAAGGTAATAATGTTCGCTTCTCCGGTATTAATGTGGGGACCATCGATAATATTGAATTAACAACTGATACTACAGTAGTAGTTGATATCGTCTTAAAGAAGGAAGTTCAGCAGTTTATTAAGACCGATGCTAAAGCAAGCATTGGTTCAGATGGATTGATGGGGGATAAAGTGTTAACGATTTCTCCCGGCACACCAACAAATCCCCAGGTGAAGGATAATGATCTTATTGCTTCCAAAACTGCAATAGAAATGGATGATGTGATGAACAGTATAAAGACGAGTGTAGATAATGCCGGAATTATTACCGGGCAATTGGCTGCATTTAGTTTTAAGATGAATAATGGCAATGGGGCATTGTCGCAATTAATAAGTGATGAAGAAACATCTAACAGTATAAAAAGTACGATCAAAAATTTACAGGTCAGTTCAAACAAATTTGCACAGTTCACTTCTAAATTGAATGATGGCAATTTTAATCAAACACTTGACTCTACTATGGCTAACATACAAGGTGCCACAAAAGGCCTTGATGAAAACATGGAGGCGTTACAACATAATTTTTTATTAAGAGGATTTTTTAAGAAAAAGGCAAAAGCAGAGGCAAAGAAAGCGGCTGAGGCCAAAAAGGCAATTGAAGCCAAAAAGAAAAATGATCTGATAAAAAAAGATACACTAACGATCAAGATGATCAATCCAATAGATAGCATAGCGCAATAAAATGCTTTGTTCAAAGATCAAATGCTACATACACTTATAGCCATTGGGAATCGTTATTTATTTTAACTGTTTCGATATGTCCGGTTGAGTAGTATAAGTAGATCGGCATATAACAGATATTATCAAATGAGCACTAAAAACATATTCAGAAGGGTCAGAAAAATGTTTCTGTACATACTTAGTTTTGTGCTTTTTGTTTTTATTGCACTTGTCGGATTTCTACATACCAATTATGCAAAAGAGCTTGTCAACGAAAAGATACAAGCCTATCTCCGGTATAAAATTAAAACGAAAGTTGTTATTGGTTCAGTTGATTATAGTTTACCACGTAGTATAATATTTAAAAATGTATACCTGGAAGATCAGGACAACGATACGCTATTGGCGGGAGAAATAGTATCTGTTGAATTAAATATGCTTAAACTTTTTTGGGGTGAAACAGATATCAACAAAGTTGAACTAAAAAATATAAACGCCAATATATCACGAAGAGCAAATGAGACTGATTATAATTTCCAGTTTCTTGTCAAAGCATTTTCAGGCGACACGACCACAATCAATCCGATAGCTAAAGACTCGATTCCTTTAAAAATTATTTTAAAAGAGATTACGTTGGAGAACTTTAATTTAAAATTTAAAGATGAACATGCAGGGAATGATTTTAATACAACGGTAAAACAGCTGAATGCTACAGTTAATACATTTCAACCCGATCGATTGTTTTTTGCGATCGAAAACCTCAATACGTCCGGGGTTGATTTTTCGATGAAGTTGTACAAGCCGGAGAATTTACAACCTGCTCAATATTCTACTACATCAAATAATAACTTCAGACTTACTGCTAATCAATCAGATCTAAAGAATATACAGGTGTCTATTAAAGATGAAGCAGATGGTATGTTTTACAGCAATGACGTACACCATCTTACAACCAGTAGCACGGATATCAATCTTCTGTTGCAAAAAGTAGTGCTTGGTGATGTAATAGTAGACAGCTCTTCTGCAAAATTTATTGCTCCGGTAAATATACCGCATCAGTTAGTGAATGTTTCAGGTAAAAACAATGACTGGATCGTTTCATTAAAGTCTTTACAGTTATCTAATGATCAGTTTCAATTTGATGAAAATCAATCAGCGATACAAAAAGGAGGTTTTGATCCATCACACTTATTGGCAAAAAACATTCATGCAAGTACCGGAGCTATTTTTTATTCGCCAGACAGTATGGCGGCAATGATACATCAACTGGCTTTTGTCGAAAAGAGCGGACTGATTGTTGATACAGCTCATGGACAACTTCTGTATGGCAAAACAGGCATTGTGGCTACAGACTTTTATCTTAAAACCCCACAGAGTGTACTACAAAATTCATTTCGGCTTTATTGTGACGATATTTCAAAACTTCAATCTAACACCCAAAACAGTGTGGTAACAGCGATGTTATCTCATTCTACTATTGCAATAAATGATCTGTACACCATACTGCCATCAGTTAAAGAATATTTACCGGTAGAAAAATTTCATGATAATGTTATACATATTAACTCTGAAGTGAAAGGAAGTTTACAACAATTGGTCATCCCGTATCTGCAGCTGAAAGGGTTATCCGGCAGCTCAATAAATGCTAAAGCCATTTTATATAATATTGCCGATGCTGAAAAGATGGGATACGATATAACTGTTTATAATTCTCATTTATTAAAAAAAGACGTACTTAAATTTATTCCTTATAATGAATATGTTGGCGAGCTACCCAACGACATAAATTTGAATACTCACATAAAAGGGAACAGGACGAAGAGCATTTTCGATCTGGATATAAGTAGTACTTTATTTAAATTAAAAGGAAAGGCTGATATTAAGAACATTAATAAACCTGAAAAAATTCAATACGATATTTCCATCAAGGAGGGTAAAGTAGAAAAAAGTTTCATTGAAAAATTCATTCCACAAAACACTATTCCTTCTTCTATTCAACTACCATCGACGATTTTATTCAAAGGTCTCTTAAAGGGGGATATGAATAATGTAACACCTGACCTGGTAATAAGTGGAACCTACGGAACAGTTACTGCGAAAGGGTATGTACATAATTTTAAAAATACTGCCGCCGCTAATTATGATATGTATTTTACTACTCAGAATTTTGAAGTGGGGAAACTGTTGAAACAAGATAGTGTACTCGGAAATATTACTTTATCAGGTTCGGCAAAAGGAACAGGCCTCGACTATAAAACGATGCGTTCCAATTTTGACTTTACGATTGGGCAGGTGAAAGTAAAAAAATATGACTACAAAAACATTACAGTAGTTGCTGATTTGAATAAAGGAAAATTAGCATCAGCCGGAAATGTAAATGATTCAAATGTGCAGGTTAGATTTACAGCAGCGGCCAATCTGTCTAATAAGTATCCATCTGATGTGGATATGATTTTTTTAGTAGATACCATACAGTTGCAGCAATTGCATTTGTATAACGACACCCTCAATGCTTCTTTTAAAACTCATATCACTGCAGAAGATCTGGACCCTAGGAATTTGAATGCCTATATACTGATAGACTCTTCTAAATTATTCCTTAATAATAAACACTATTTGTTAGATTCGATCATTGCGAAAGCTGTTGCTGTGAATGGTGAAAATGATGTGGCATTTCGGTCTCCCCTGGCTGATATTTTTGCGAAAGGGAAGTTTGACTATGAACAGATTGCTCAATCTGTTATACAATATATAGATAAGCACTACAATATAGTATCAACTCTTCCTGAACAACTACCTCCACAACAGATTACCGTTGAGGGCAAAATAAAAAAACATCCATTGATGCCTGATCTGATACCAGGATTGGCTTACGAGGATATAGTATTTGATGCCGGTTATACTTCTAATTGGGGAGACAGCGCATTGAAAGTACATGCATTCGTGCCGGGGTTTTCTTATCAAACCTATTCAGTGAGTAATGGTAAAATTGATATTGCTTCTTTAAATAGCGAAATTGATTATGCAGCTACTTTTGATACGTTAAGAGTAAATAAAAATACTTTTTATGCTACTGCACTAAAAGGGAATTTGATAAATGATAGCTTAAATATTTCTGCTCTAACCAAAGACAAAAAAAATATTGACCAGTTTGGAATTGGCGCAGCCATTACTGCAAGTAATGATAACTACACGTTTTCATTGCAAAAAGATCTGCTGTTGAATTATCAGCAATGGAATGTGTCATCAGATAATAAGATCAGTTATTCTCCACAAGGGATATTGGTTCATAATTTTTCTTTGGAAAATGGGCATTCAAAAATTTCAGCTAATAGTCCGGAAAATATCATCAATAGCCCGATCGATATTAATATTGAAAAATTTGATATTAAAGATATTGCCTCAATAGCAAACAGAGACACGCTGCTGGCAAGTGGGATCATCAACGGAAAAATAAATGTGAGCGACTTAGATAAAAAGCTTCCGGCATTCACTGGCAATCTTACGGTGGATGGTTTGCAGTATATGCAGCAACCGATAGGTGATATAAAATTTTCTGCCACCAACAGAACGGAAAATACTGTTGCAGCTACTTTAGAATTGACAGGTAATGGAAATAATGTGATCACAAAAGGAAATTATTATTTGAATAATGAGTCAGATCAATTTGATGCTGATCTGGATATTCGTCGATTAAGTATGCCTACTTTGCAGGCATTTACCATTGGTAACTTGACAAGATCTTCAGGTAGTTTAAATGGAAATATTAAATTATCCGGGAGCTTTAAAGAACCAAAATGGAATGGAGCAGTAAATTTCGATTCTGCAAAATTTACCATTGCCAAAACCGGTGCCGCCTATTCGATAGATCAACAAAAAATAGCACTTAATTACCCCGATATTAATTTTAATAATTTTTCTATCAAAGATTCTACAGGTAATACAATGACAGTAGATGGCAAGGTCATTGCTCAATCTTTAACTGACTATGATTTTTCGCTGGCACTAAAATCAAGAAATTTTACAATTGTCAATACGCCCAAGGCCATCGATAATCAGATATACGGTTTTGCTGCTATCACGTCAAATGTTACAGTGTCAGGAAATATGAGTAGTCCTGATATTGAGGGTAGTGTTTCTCTTACTAATAAAAGCGATGTAACGATCGTATTGCCGGAACAGAACCTGGATAAAAATGCAGCAAGATCAGTGGTACGATTTATTGACAGAGACACTTTTGCTTTACCCGAAAAAATAGCGTTCAGTCCGCAAGCAGAACAAAAATCAGGCTTTGCAGAATTTCTTAATTACAACCTGAACATAACAATTGCTAAAAATGCAGCACTTACCATTATAGTAGATCCTTCAAGTGGCGATGAATTAAAAGTACAAGGAGATGCCCAGTTAAATGCAGGTGTAGATCCCGGAGGTAATATTGTATTGGCCGGAAACTATGCATTGAAAAGCGGTTATTATATTTTAAACTATCAGTTCTTACAAAGAAAATTCAACTTGCTGGAGGGAAGCACCATAGCATTTTCAGGCTCACCGATGGATGCACAGGTTGATATTACGGCAGAATATATTGCTTATACGGCAGCAGGAGATCTGTTAGAAAATGAAGTAGGACAGATGGATGCATCACTGGCTTCAATGTTTAACCAGAAAATTCCTTTTAGGGTAGTGCTGTATTTGAAAGGAGAGATGAAAAAGCCTGTCATCAGTTTTGATATTCAATTGCCGGATGAAAGTTTAAATGTGCCGATCAGTAATGCTTTGCGAACCACTATCGAAAACAAGCTGACTCAAATGCGTGGAGATGCGGCTGCAACAAATAAAGAAGTTTTTTCGTTGCTATTGCTTGGCCGCTTTGTAGGAGAACAAAGCTCAGATTTTTTTAAGGGCAATGGAGCAACAATCGATGATGTGGCAAGACAAAGCGTAAGCAAATTTTTATCTTCTGCCCTTAATCAAATAGCCGCAGATCTTTTTAAAGGAATAGATATTGATCTTAATTTAAATAGTTACCAGGATTTTAGTAATGGCACTGCACAACAAAAAACAGACTTGAATGTGGCAGTAAGCAAAAACTTTTTGAATAACAGGTTGACTGTTACTGCAGGTAAGAATTTTGGTATAGAAGGAAAAGGAGAAGGGGCAAAAACCGTACAGCAAAATACCAGCTCATTTCCTGACCTGACATTGAATTATAAATTGTCCAGAGATGGGAAATACATGCTAAAGGCATACAAGAAAGAACAATATGAAGTAACAGTAGATGGGTATGTGGTTGAAACGGGAGTAGCATTTGTTATCACTCTTGAATATGACAAATTCAAAGAACTGTTTCATAAAAAAAAGAAACGAACAAAAAAAAGTCCGCCAATTAGATGAGTAAGTATATTTTATATTTTTTGCTGATACTGTTTACTGCAAGTAGTTGCAGCGTAAGGAGGCATTTGCCCAAAGATGAACAATTGTATAGAGGCGCAACGATACACGTCAAAAAGGATGAAGGGGTAAAAAACTCTATTGCTTCACTCAGAAAAAAATTAAAGCCTGCAGTAAGACCCACAGCCAATAAATTTATTCTTGGCCAGCCTTATAAAGTATGGTGGTGGTATTTTATCGGCAGGCCAAAAAGAGAAAAGGGATTAAAAGCATGGCTTAGAAAAAAATTAGGAGAAGCGCCGGTGCTAAGCAGCAGGGTTAATGCAACTGTTACCGCAGAAAATATGACAGCAGCTTTAGAAAACCTGGGTTATTTTCATAGCACAGTACAAGGAGATACAGTGAATAAAAGTTATTTTACAAGAGCTGTTTATACAGCTTATGTAATGCCGCAATATAAAATAAAGAGTATAGTATGGGTGAGTGATAGCTCAGAATTATTAAGAACATTAGAAACAGCGAATAAAAATACAGTTTTAAAACCCGGCAAATATTATAGTCTGAAAGATATTGAAGCTGAAAGAAGTAGGTTAGATCTGGAGATAAAAACAAAGGGCTATTATTTTTTTAATCCGGATTATCTCATGGCCTATGCTGATAGTACTATTGGTAATCATGAAGTGGATCTGTTTTTGAACGTAAAAAAAACAACACCTGCCCTTGCCAAACATGCTTTTGCTATCAATCGTATTACGATCTTTCCAAACTATACGTTAATACTTCCTCCGCCCGATACCAGTAAGATCGGCACGGTTAATTATGATCGATTATTGATACGAGATACGGTTCATAAGTTTAAGCCTTTGTTATTTAAAAGGATGATCACTTACAGACCCGGGGATACCTATAGCAGAAAAGATCAAAACACTTCGTTGAATCGTTTAATAAGTTTGGGCGCTTTTAAATTTGTAAAAAATCGGTTTGAACTTGTAAAGGATACAGGTAGCCTGCATTTGTTAAATGCCTATTACTACCTCACTCCGGCAAAAAGTAAATCTCTGCAGGTGGAGATAGATGGGTTTTCAAAAGAGAATAAATATTACGGATCGCTGGCGAGTTTGAATTGGAAGAACAAAAATGCCTTTCACGGAGCAGAGCAATTGGCCATAAAAGTATATGGTAGCTTTGAAGTGTCAAGGGCCGACTCTTTAAAAAACAGTGGCAATTATCGGTTAGGGGCACAGGCGTCGATCGCTTATCCGAGATTTGCACTTCCCTTCTTTACTTTGAAAGAAAGTAATTTATATCCTCCACGTACCAGTTTTTCATTGGGGTATGAATTATTTATTAAACAAAGTTTTTATACGCAAAATATATTTCGTCTCAAATACGAATTTGCCTGGAAACAAAGCAGCAATAAGGAACATACCTTATCACCTATTGCGATCACTTATTTGAATGCTATACATGTAACGGATGCTTTTCGTGCTGCTGCTGCACAGAACCCATCTATTTTATCAAGTGTATATTCAGAAGTAATTCTTAGTACACTCTATTCTTTTACATACAATACAATGAACCCAACTGATAAAAATCAGTTTTATTTTACCGGAGGGGCAGATCTTTCCGGAAATATTACCGGGTTAATAACGGGTGCAAAAAAGGCAAGAGATAAAAAGATATTTAATACACCTTTTGCTCAATATGTAAAGGTAGATGCGGAGGTTGTTTATAAAAGAATCATAAAAGAGAAACTAAATTGGGTAAATCATTTTCAAATTGGAATTGGTGTACCGTATGATAATTCTGCAATACTTCCTTTTTCTAAACAATATACTATTGGCGGAGCTAGTTCTATCAGAGGCTTTCCTGCACGTACATTAGGCCCCGGTACCTATTTGCCTGATAAAAATGACATACATTTTTTTCAAACCATTGGCGGTGATTACAAATTGTTATTGAATAGTGAGATACGTTTTCCTTTATTTGGAAGTTTTGCCGGTGCAGTTTTTGCCGACATAGGAAATGTATGGACAAAAGATACGCTGCTGTTTGGCCCGAAGGCACAGCTGACAAAAGATTTTTATAAAGAACTGGCTGTGGCGTCCGGCATAGGTATTCGATTTGATGCCAATGTGCTTTTAATAAGATTAGACCTGGGTGTTCCACTGCGGAAACCTTTTTTGCCAGATGGCAAACGTTGGGTATTTGATCAGATTTCATTTGGTGATAAATACTGGAGAAGAAGCAATTTAATATTGAATATAGCCATCGGTTATCCTTTTTAGTTTTCTTACTCATAATGTGTGAATAATGTAAATCATTTCAACTATTGTGTAACACTATCGGCAGTAAAATAGACCATCTTTGAGTTTCACACTTAAACTATTTTTTATGCCTATTCTTACTATTTTGATCGTCTTGATTGTTGTCGGGGTCCTTCTTTGGTTGGTAAATACTTATTTGCCGATGGATCGAAAAATTAAAAACATTCTCAATATTGTAGTGGTGATCGTTGTTGTTATATGGTTACTTAAAGCCTTTGGTGTTCTGTCTTCTTTAAATAATCTACACACATAATCATATCCATTAACAATATCAGTAATTCAATAAATTAAAATACAATGAAACATTTACAAATAATTCAGCTTTTTGCAATAATGCTTTTAGCAAATATTTTTTTACCTGTATACGCACAGGCTCAGGCAACGCCTCCTTCTAAATATTCTATGAAAAAAGATGGCGATGGTGATGGCGTGAAAAATAAAAGAGACAAATGTCTTACCACACCTCCGGGTGTTACTGTTGACGGGTATGGTTGCCCGTTAGATCTTGATAAAGATGGAGTGCCGGATTATTTGGATAAATGTCCGGACTTGCCCGGCTTAGCTGAATTAAATGGTTGCCAGGATAAAGATGCAGATGGGGTAAGTGATTCTGAAGATGCATGTCCTGATGTGCCTGGTATTGGAAGATTCATGGGTTGTCCGGATAGTGATGGCGATGGTATTGAAGATAAAAAGGACAAATGTCCCAATGCAAAAGGGTTAGACAGATTTCAGGGATGTCCTGATACAGACGGCGATGGTGTAGAAGATACCAAAGATAAATGCCCTGATACCAAATCGGGTGTTACAGTAGATTTTAAAGGTTGTCCTGCTGATTCAGATATGGATGGAGTATTAGATATTAATGATAAATGTCCGTACACGATTGCCGGAGTAAAAGTAGATGAAACGGGTTGCCCGGCAGATACAGATGGCGATGGTGTGTTGAATGTTTTTGATAAATGTCCTACAGTAAAAGGAGATGCATCTAATAATGGTTGTCCTGCAAAAGTTGTTAAACGCATGAATTTTGCCATACGTAAAGTAAACTTTGATTCAAAAAGCGGATCTGTAAAAGCATCATCTTATGCAATGTTAGATGAAGTGGTAGCTATTTTGAAAGAGTATCCTGATTACAGTTTGAGAATAGGAGGTCATACAGATTCTTATGAAAAAACCCCGGATGTACTTTCTCAAAGCAGGGTGGATGCAGTGAAATCATATCTATTGGGTAAGGGTGTGGCTGATAGCAGAATAACAACTTCTATCTATGGTAAAACAAGACCAGTAACTTCTAATGCCAACGCTACGTTGAGAGCACAAAACAGAAGAGTTGAACTTGAATTGTATTTGAGATAATCATCAATTAATAGATGATAATACTCAATTCTTTGAAGAAATGAAAAGTGTGAAAAATGCAATTATTTTCAGGAACTATGTAACAGTTCCTATCAAAAAAGCACACAACTTTATATTGTTAATCATCACCCTTAAAAACTAAACAAAATGAATACTACAGAAATAAAAGGCACCTGGAATGAGCAGAAGGGTAAGCTTAAACAAAAATTTGCTGAGCTTACAGACAATGATCTGATGTTTGAAGAAGGAAAGAAAGATGAGATGCTGGGAAAACTTCAGATAAAATTGGGCAAAACAAAAGAAGAGCTGGCAAACCTTATAGCAGGCAGTTAGAAGTTTAAATAGTTATTGAGCAAAAAGTGACTATCATTAAGAGTTCTGTTACTTGAACAGATGTAAGGTTAGGTTAGGTTTGTTTTTTTAATTTGTGAAAAGGCTGTTGTTCTCAACGGCCTTTTCCTTTTTAGCTATCCGAATGTTCTATAAGGTAATGTGTGAATGATATAAGATATTCTCATTCTTATGTAACACTTATCATTGCCAAGTAAGCAACCTTTGTGTTGTAATAATTCCGTTACGCTAAAACCGAAAACATGAAAAATAATTTACTTACTATAGTTGCTTGTATTGTATTATCCTTTTCACCCAAAATAAATTTCGCACAAGCAAATCCGCTTGGCACAGCACATAGTTTTGCATTGATGACAGCTTCCGGAAATATTGTGAATACCGGAACAACAATTGTGACCGGTAATATGGGTACAGATGCCGGCACTATTAGCGGATTTCCTCCGGGGATAGTGTTAGGACAAACACATAATGCAGATGCCACAACAGCATTAGCTGCAGCAGATATCGCATTCGCAAACAATTATTTTACCATGACAAACTGCACCAATGCAATAGGTGCCGTTATTGGAAGCAATACCATCCTTACCCCAGGTGTTTATTGCGTTGGAACATCTGCTCAATTAGATGGAGATCTAATCTTAAATGCAGGGAATAACCCAAATGCAAAATTTATTTTCAAGATCAGCGGTAATTTTTCAACTGCTAAATACACAAATATTATCCTTATTAACGAGGCTTCTTTAGAGAATGTATCCTGGCAAATGTCGGGCTCTTTCAGTTTAGGCGATAGTTCAGTTTTTATGGGAACGGTGTTGGCTGGAACCGATATTTATTTGTCGGGAGGTGCATCTCTTTTTGGAAGAGCATTGTCATCTGGAGGGAACATTATTTTGGATAGTAATTTTATTACCACGGGGTTGACTCCGTTAGTAATTAAATTGGCTGGTATAAAAGCTGTTAATACAAATTTTCGTAACCAGATAGAGTGGGCCACTGAAACAGCCGACAAAGGAGATGTATTTGAAATAGAAAGAAGCAGTGATGGAAAAAACTTTGTGCAAATAGATCGACTGATGGCAGAAACACAAACGAGCTCATACAGTTTTTGGGATGAACATCCGTTAACCGGCATAAACTATTATCGCCTGAAATTAACAGAAGCGTCAGGTAAATATTCTTATTCGCCTATTGTTACGGCCATCCTGAAAGCACCGCTTGAGTTTAGTGTAGTGGCTTATCCTAATCCGGTGATCAATACATTAACAATGATCATTAAAGGAACGATCGGTAAAAATGCTGTGATCAATATGACTGATATTTCGGGAAGAAAAATTAAGACAATAATGGTAAAGGATAACCGAGTGGAAATAAATATGACCAGTATGACAACAGGTGTATATTTTGTAAAGTATCTGGATGAAAACGGAAGTCGTATTGTTAAAATAAATAAACAACGATAGAAATATCACCATCGATATATTGGTTCATTAACGGGAACAAATACAATAATGGGTTTGGGCACTATACGCCTGAACCCATTGTTGTTAAAGGAATAGCAACCGTCTGTATAAGACTGGTCAACTAATGTGTGAATGATGCAATTATTTTAGTGAATTGCATAACAATTATTCTCCTTAAACGAACCACCTTTACATCATCATGAAAACATTTATACTAATAGCAATTTTTTTATTTACCATACAGTGCACCTTTGCACAAGATACGTTGGTGACATACACCAGACCATTCAATGAAAGTTCGTTAAATAAAAATGATTTGTTTGACAAAGCGCTGTTGTGGTTTACCCGTTCATTTTATAATAGTTACGATGTAATTAAAGTGAATAATAAAGCAGCAGGTATACTTACCGGAAAAGCATTTTTTTATTCAAGTTATAAAGTGCCGCAAAAGCAAGACAGCACCACAGGTTTTGATTTTACCGATTATAATTTTATCTGGACAATGAAAATAACCGACAATAATGTCAGTTTCAGTATTTCCAATCTTTGTATCAACGGTGGTATACCGGTAACCTCAGCCATTGAAAGTCCCTTTGTTATTTTAATGCAGTCATCTGAAAGATCAGAGCAAAACTGGGGCTTGTCTAAATTGTATTTAATGAAGAATTTAGATGCTTTGTTGGGTAAGTTAAATGTGGAATTGGCAACCAGGTAGTGATTATAGGGTAGATCTTTCTTTTTCAAGACCAAAAGTCTATATAAAGTACAATTATAACATTCCTTTAAATCCCCTCATCCTCTAACAATCTTACCTTTGGGTAACGATTGTAAACAAATGAAAGCGCTCAAAACAATATCGCCGCCAATTTTTGCGTTATTATTTTCTAAAGATCCAATAACAATGAATACCTACACAAACAACAACCAGCACATCAACTCTATGAGTTGCTATGGTAGTGATTTTGATGAGAACATTGCCTACCAGGAGATCAATATCACACAAGAAGAAATTAAAGTTTTAGAAGACCTGTCTCAGGGATTTGCAAACGCTTCTTTTCCCTTTAAATAATACATTTATACGGCATCTATAGGTACTGTCGGGCTATTTGCTTGATAGTTATTCTATAGCCCAATGGATGCCGGATGGAACGAATACCCCACAGGCCGACGAAGGAGGCCGAGGAGTAGGAGTGACAGCTGGTGCCGCTGTTGACTGTGGTATGTGGACGATAGCCCATTTTACACCACAGGTTCATACCTCCTATGCACATCTTCTTCTTCCTAATAATGTTCTGCCATGACGTTGGATGTTCCAAAGTTCAGCGGCAATAAAAGTCTTTTTTTGGTTATTAACTGTTGTGTGGTTTTCTACATTTACACTGTTGGTGTTTGCATTTTTTGTAGCTTTTAATAAGCTGATTGTTTGAGTGTTCATTTTCTTAAGTTTTAGTTGTTTTGAATAGTTTGATTACTTTGATAACACAAAGATAGAAACATTTTAGTACTATGCAAAACAAAGTAGTAAGTTATGTTGTAGTAATATTCATTAATTTATACCGATTTAGATATAAAATGATTGAAAATGAATGAATTAGAAAAAGTAAAAAAATAAAAAATTTTTTTTACTGATTGTAAGAATGGTAATTATTTGGGATGAATGGTGGGAATTATCTTCCTTTTAGGAGAAAATGGCTAAAAATTGGGGTAAAAAATCTAATTAATGGGCAACTTTTAGTCCGAAACCTGTATTTACCTGTACAGTAGCAGAAGGAAATACCGTTAAGCTTCTGCAATCAGCCGATGAATTAATGATGGGATAGTTGGGTACACCCGAGTAGATCACCACATTGGTGGTATTAGTGGGCACTGTTCCGCAACTCCAATTGTTTGCAGTAGCCCAGTCTGTATTGGTGGTGCCACTCCAGGCATTATAATTGTCAGCACAAGATCTTATTTCAAAACTTTGTGAGCAGGTGGTGCCACCATAAGTTGCCTGAAACGTATATACGCCGGAGGTAGTGGGTAGTTTTTTAGAATACTGAACATAACTGTAATTATTGGTACTGGTAAAATTTTGCGTCCAGGTTAAATATGTACTTGCATCGGGATTAAGGATGCTCATCGTGGCCGAAGTACCGTTAGTTTGATTTCTTAAGAATACATAAAATTTTGCAAAGCCTGCCGATAGTCCTGTTCCCTGAAAAGGGGTTACAAATATTTTACTTTCGTTCAACGTTTCAGTGATTCCACAAGTTGGGGCAATATAATCGGTGGTATGTACAGAGGCTTTTATAACAGCCGGTTCTGTGTAAGGTTTTTGTGTGAGCCATTTGCTGGTAAGACTAACGGTATTGCATGTGCCGGAAAAAGGATCTATATAAGTAGTATTGGTGCTCCCCGACCAAACCTCAAAGTGAAGATGCGGTCCGGACGAACTGCCCGAACTACCTACAATACCTAAATACTCTCCTGCAGCAACGCTTTGTCCGATCGCTTTGGCAGTAAATTTTCCTGATTTCATGTGCCAGTATAATGTACGTGAGCCATCTGCATGTTGAAGAATAATATAATTGGCAACCAAATTACTACCGGCTCCAACACAATTTCTATCGTATTCTCCATCGTGTTTATCTATGATGGTTCCCGTCGCTGCAGCAATTACTTCTATCTGATTATTATCCATTTTGAAAAAGGGGAAAGGGCTGATGGCTATATCGGTCCCTCTATGTCCATTATAAGTAATGTTGCCGCAGTTGTAATCTTTAAAGGCAGAGGTATTATCATGATCAACATGAGCGGCAATAAAATAATAGCTGCAATCGGTAAAGCCAACAGCAGCTTGCAGTGGCCATTGTAGTAGCACTATGGCTGATGGACGATATAATGTAGTGGGAATAAATAATGCAGCATTATCATTACAACGCTTTTCAATCAGTTCGTATTGATCCGTAGTAATGCAGGGTTCAACATTATCGATTGTTGAAGTTTGCTGCGCTGATACCTTGATCAGCAACAACTGCAAAAATAATATCAGACTAAGCGTTAGTTTTAATTTCATTTATCATCTGTAAGATACAGTAATATTAATGTTGATGCTATGCTGATAGATTTTGATGCCTGTGCCGAAGCGAAAGTATGTTTAATAAGGGGGCACAAAAAAATCGTTACACTTTTGCATAACGATTTCTTGGATAATGAAATTATCATATTGGATGATATTGCAGGAATAATATATAGCGATATCAGTTGGTTGTTTTTATTATCTGTTCTTAAAAGAGCGTTGTTGAGTCTGCTATTTATCTCAACTGTTGCTATTTATTACAACACAAAGATGTAACAGTTTTCCGGAATAAGTGTTATATAATGTGTTATAAAATTTGCATCATTTACAGTTTTAACAAAGCCGAAATCATCCCTTTATTTTGTAAATTAAATAACCTACGGTTTCTTTAATGTAAAAGTCCCACCTAATCAATACTTCCGGTTGAGGCAGTATGCCTGATGCCCTGTAATTTTCTCTACCTGCTCCATAACTGCAGGGAAAGGCCACAGTATTTACACCTGCTTTATTAAACAATAAAGAAGCTCTTGGTACATGAAAGGCTGAGGTTATCAATAAATACGGGGGAGCCAGTTTTGCAGAGTCTAATATTTTTTTTGAGTTGATGGCATTCTCTGTTGTATTAGCTGATTTGTCTTCATATAAAATTGCGGTGTCTGGAATTCCCATTGCATTCAGCTCTCCTTTTACCCATTCGCCTTCATTGAAATTTTTGACATTAATTTTTCCATTACCACCGTTGATAAAGATATGTTTGATCTTCCCAAGCTTATACAGTTTTACAGTTTGAATAAACCTATCGGAAGACCCATTGAAGTAGCCTTTCTCATTTTCATCCGGACTTGCAAAGCCCCCTAAGAGGATACCACAACTGTAACTACTGTCTTTACTAACATCTCTGGGGGCCGGCTGCCAAAATTTTGCATATGCAGTAAGTAACCAGATATTACTGAATACCAAAAACAATCCCAAAGCTGTAAGCCGGCAAATCTTTTTTACTTTGACAGATTTTAAATAAAATGACAAAATGGTTAACAGGATTATCCAGTTGATAGGAGATATAAAAAAACCTATAATGGTAGAGGCGATTAGGTGCATTTTTTTTGTTGATTGAGAAACTTAAAAGTAAATAAAAAACCGATAGTCTGTAATAACTATCGGTTATGAAATAATATAACAAAAAGGTTATTTATACTAAGTCTATGTCAAAATTTACCAATTGTACAAACTCTGCTAGTCTTGAATCAATATCTTCTTTGGTAATTTCTTTTAATCTGTTTGGTCCAAATTTTTCTACACAGAAACTTGCTAAAGCACTACCAACGATGATAGCAGTTTTCATATTTTCGAAACTGATATCCTGTGTTTTAGCCAGGTAACCGATAAAGCCACCAGCAAAGGTATCACCAGCACCAGTTGGATCAAATACTTCTTCTAATGGTAATGCAGGAGCGAAGAAAACATGGTTCTCATGAAATAATAATGCACCGTGTTCTCCTTTTTTGATGATCAAAAATTTAGGCCCCATCTTCATGATCGCTTTAGCAGCTTTTACCAATGAAACTTCGCCGCTTAATTGTCTTGCTTCACCGTCATTCACCAGTAATACATCTATCTTTTTTAGTACTTCTTTCAATGCATCTAAAGCAATATCCATCCAGAAATTCATCGTATCTAATACAATCAATTTAGGGCGTGTTTTTAATTGATTGATCACACTTAACTGAATTTTAGGATCAAGATTACCCAACATTAAAAATTCAGCGCCTTGATAACTATCAGGAACGACAGGGTTAAAATCTGCCAATACATTCAGGTCTGTTACCAACGTATCTCTACTGTTCATATCGATATGATATTTACCGCTCCAGAAGAAAGACTTTTTATCAGGAACAATTTCCACACCTTCTAATTGTACACCACGGCGTTTTAGTTCATCCATTTCTTCTTGTGGGAAATCATTTCCTACAATAGAGATTTGCTGAATGGGAGTAGTGAAATTTCCTGCCGCATAGGCTACATAAGTAGCTGAGCCACCTACAATTTTATCTACTTTTCCGAAAGGGGTTTCAATGGCATCAAAAGCCATGGTTCCTACAGTTATTACTGACATATTATATCTGTTTTTTAATAATTTATGCTAAAATCGATGCAAAAGTAACGGATTATAGGGTGTTTTAGGTAAGTTGCAGCAGGTTTTTATAAGGTCATTTATGGGTTTAATGATTGATGGTTCAATAATTGAGCAGGATTACCCAACTTATTTAACTTTAAATGACTTAAGCGTTAAACGTAGTAACTCTATTATGCTGATACAAATACATCCGGAAAATCCGCAACCAAGATTGATCAAACAAGTGGTTGAATGCCTGAAAGACGGAGGGGTGATTGTTTATCCTACTGATACTATTTATGGATTAGGCTGCGATATTGGTAAGCAAAAAGCAATAGAACGAATTTGTAAGATAAAAAATATTGATCCGCAAAAGGCACAGTTGTCTTTTATATGCAATGATCTGAGCCATTTAAGTGATTATACCAAAAGCATTGATACGCCTTTGTACAGAATGCTTAAAAATCATTTGCCAGGTCCGTACACATTTATTTTGCCTGCCAGCAAACAAGTTCCTAAGATTTTGCAAAGTAAAAAAAGCACTGTCGGGCTTCGTGTGCCTGATAACGTTATTTGTCATCATATCTTACAAGAATTGAATAACCCCATATTGAGCGCTTCATTGCCCGGCGAAATGGTTGAGGAATATACCGATCCCGAGATCATATATCAAAAATTTGAGCACCTGGTAGACTTTGTAATTGATGGAGGCATTGGAGGAATGATTCCTTCTACAGTTGTAGATTGCACTACTGATGAATGGACAGTAGTAAGGCAAGGATTAGGAGTATGGGAAGAATAAAATTTTGGTGAAACACCGATCAAACAGATTGAACTGATTTACACAGGTAAATAAGTGATCATAAGTTCAATAAGTCAGATCAGTGTCCTGTATACCACTATCCTCTTACTCTGTCGTTATGTTTTTTACGATAAATTTTTCTGTTGGCTTGTCTTTGATCTTTGCGGATCTCTTTGCGTTCTGCAGGAGTTACTACCCCATCAGCTTTTGCTACTTTTACTTCCTGGTGTATCTCCTTTTGATCGGTTCTTAATTTTTTAGCTTCAACTTTAGTCAGTTCACCGCTGCGTACACCTTGGGCAATTCGATGATGTTGATTTTTCATTTTTTGTGCATTGGCACTGGTGGTAGAAATGCTTAAGAAAGCAATGGCTGCAATAATTAATTTCGTTTTCATTTTTTTTCTGTTTTGTTTTACAATGATTTTATGACCGGCGCTGTATAAAGACGGGGCTACAGATAAAAAGTTTAAAACGAATTAAAATATTTCTGGTTGATTTGGTAAAATGTTGAAAGTTTTACGATGGTATTTGCATAGGCCATTTGCTTCTATGGCCCTGCGGTGAATAGCTGTTCCATAACCTTTATTTTTATCCCAACCATATTGCGGAAATTTTTTGTGCAGCTGCTGCATATATTCGTCCCTATAAGTCTTGGCTAAAATACTCGCCGCCGCTATAGATGTATATTTTCCATCACCTTTAACAATACAGAGATGATTGATCTTTTTATAGGGCTTAAACCGGTTTCCGTCAATTAATAATAATTCAGGAGTTATCGACAATTGATCGATGCTCAAATGCATTGCTTTGTAAGATGCCTGCAGAATATTGATCAGGTCTATTTCGCTGTTACTAACCTGGCTTACTGCGAAGGCAATGCTTTCTTTTTCAATAACAGGTCGTAGCAGATCCCGTTGCTTTTCCTTCAGTTGCTTGCTGTCATTTAATAATGGATGATGAAAATCTTTGGGTAAAATAACTGCGGCTGCAAACACAGGGCCGGCATAACAACCTCTACCGGCTTCATCCAGACCGGCCTCAATTAATTTGTTTTGGTAAAAAGGGAGCAGCATACTGTTTAACAAATATCTGTTAAAAGAATAAAAAAACAACTCACAAGGTAATAACAACAATTGCTGTACTAACTTTGCAACCGCTATGAATAATAATTCAATTCAACAAAGTTCACCTTCTTCAAAGCCGGTTGCTATTTGGCTGCTGATAGGAGTGGGTATGATAGTGGTGCAGGTGCTTCTTGGAGGAATAACCCGTTTAACAGAATCCGGCCTTTCTATCACAGAGTGGAAACCGATTACCGGAACGCTTCCGCCAATGAATGACGTAGCGTGGCAGGCAGAGTTTGATAAATATCGTTTGACCGATCAATTCAAGTATGTACATCAAAATTTTTCTTTATCAGATTTTAAATCTATTTTTTTTTGGGAGTGGTTTCATCGTGTGTGGGCAAGATTGATGGGGGTAGTTTTTTTTATTGGGTTTGTTTACTTTCTGGCAAAAAAGATGTTCAAAAAAGAAATGATATTACCGATGGTGATACTTTTCTTTTTGGGTGGTATACAAGGAGCTATTGGTTGGTTTATGGTAAAGAGCGGATTAGTACCGGAAAAATATTTTGTTGGTCATGTTGAATTGACAACACATTTTATTGCTGCACTCGGATTACTTTGTTATACATTGTGGTTTGCATTGAGTTTATTGGTTACACCACAACAAAAACTGGTTAATCCCGTTTTAAAGAAATGGCTGATACTTATTTTGGTAGTATTGGTGTTACAATTAATGTACGGTGGTTTCATGGCAGGCTTGAGAGCGGCCGTTACTGCGCCAACCTGGCCGGATATCAATGGCTATTTAATTCCGAAACATTTAAATGATGAGACGCCGGGGTTAAAAAATTTTGTATACAACCCAATTGCTATACATTTTATTCATCGTGGGTTGGCGTATCTGCTTTTTGTAATGATCGTAGCCTGGTGGTTTAAGTCAGTAAATATCCATGGACAGAAATTGTTTAGTCGTTTACGTGGAGCATTTTTGGTATTGGTTATTTTACAGGTGTTGTTGGGCATATTCACTGTGTTAAATGCTACGCATACAAATCGTTTGGTCGTTTTAGGAGTTGCTCATCAGTTTACAGCCATGGTATTAGTGATGGTGATCGTATGTTTATTGTTTGTTGTCAGAAGGAGATCCTCAGTTTTGTAAAAGAATATTGCAGGATTGATTTTTATATTTATTTGTAGTACATTTAGAAAACAACCTTGCTATGCGTTCATTGCTGAAAGATATTTTTTATTCCTTTCCTATTCAGCTATTCATTTTACATTTTAGAAAATATCAACTATTATTGATTTTTTGGTTTTTGCTGGTAAGTACTGTTAATAGCGGGTTTATGCATAGTTATGGAGCAGATGCACTCTTTTTTGTGCCTGAGTATTTAGGAAAGGTGAATGCGTTAAGTGCCGCTATAGTGGGGATTGCATTGGGCGTTTTTTTTATGAGTTGGAATATCACCACTTTTATACTTCATACCCGTCGGTTTAAATTTTTAGCCACCGCATCTAAACCCTTTTTAAAATACTGCATCAATAATGCTATTTTACCGCTGCTTTTTTTGATCTTATATCTGATCAGGTCGGTTCAATTTAATTCAACAAAAGAATTGTTAAGTGCCGGTGAGATAACGGGCCTGGTCATTGGGTTTTTGGGAGGATTCTTTTTATTGATCTCTGTTTCGTTTGCTTTGTTTTTTGGAGCAGACAGACGGATTTTAAAAGCAATTACTCCGGTGATATCAAATCCTGAAAGTTTTAAAGCAAATTTTGATCCGCATAAAGACAAACAAAGCGATGCCTTTGGGATGAAGGTGGGGTACTATTTCAGTACAAGGTTAAAATTAAGAAAGGCAAGAAATGTGTCGCATTACAGCGAAACTTTTTTAGACACTATTTTTAAACGCCATCATTTTTCAGGAATAGTAGGGACAATTGTGGCATTTATTTTTTTAATTGTCTGTGGATTTTTTTTAGACATTAAATTTTTTCAGGCTCCTGCAGCATCTTGTATCATAATATTTTTTGCAGTAATGGTAGCTGTAATTGGAGCGCTTACTTATTTTCTGCAAAGTTGGAGTGTGTTGTTTGTGATTGTTTTGCTGGCAGGACTAAATATTTTATATACCAATGAAGTGATTGATCCACGAAACAAAGCCTATGGAATTAATTATCTGAATACTAAAGATCGTCCGACATATAATAAGCTATCACTGCAAAAATTGTGTACGCCGGATATGATTGCAGCGGATAAGGCCAATATGCTTGCTATTTTAGAAAACTGGAAACAAAAACAAACGACTGAAAAACCAGTCTTGGTTTTTATCAATGTAAGTGGCGGAGGATTGAGAAGTGCAGCCTTTGTGATGAATACCTTACAGCATATTGATAGCAGTTTGAATGGATCTTTAATGAAACAAACCTTTATGATCAGTGGAGCCAGTGGGGGAATGCTGGCAGCAAGCTATTACAGAGAATTGTATCGAAATAAAACTAATGGAGCGAATATTGATTTATACGATCCGGCGTATACAGATAACATTTCGCAGGATCTGTTGAACCCTGTTTTTTCTTCAATGATCAGTCGTGATATTTTTTCTCCGGTTCAACGGTTTTCTGTCGGTCCATATCGGTATGTAAAAGATAGGGGTTATGCATTTGAACAAAAGCTAATTGAAAATTCCGGTGGTCTATTGGGTAAACAAATGAGTGATTATGCAGCGGATGAAAAGCAAGCTAAGATTCCACTGATGATCTTCAATGCTGTTATTACGAGGGATGGCCGTAAGTTAATGGCCGCCACACAGCCACTTAGCTTTATGATGAAACCTTCCTTTTATGCAACCGATACAAGCTACAGCCCGGATGCAGTAGACTTTGCCGCCCTGCTAAAAAAACAAGATCCATTGAGTTTGAGGATATCTACTGCGTTAAGGATGAATGCAACATTTCCATATGTACTACCCAATGTGTGGTTGCCTACAAACCCGGTAGTTGATGCAATGGATGCAGGGCTAAGAGATAATTACGGACAAGAAACTACACTGCGGTTTATTGATAATTTTAAAGAGTGGATCGATAAAAATACAGGAGGGGTAGTGATTATACAAATACGAGACAGGTTGAAAGATAATTGGCAACAGCCTTTTGAAACAGGCTCGGTTACAGATATTATTGTGAAGCCTGCCACCATGCTACAGCATAACTGGTATAAGCTGCAGGATTATTTCCAGGCAGATCAATATAGTTATTTGGCAGATTCTGCAAATGCTGCTATACATCGACTTACTTTTATGTATGTACCAGATAAAGAGGATAAAGGTGCCGCTCTTAATTTTCATTTGACCGCAGTTGAAAAGAAAGATGTGATCAGGTCTTTTAATAAACCTTACAATCAGCAATTGTTGAAAGAATTGCAAAATATTTTAAAGTAAATAGTAATACGGAAATTTATGCAGGCTGAATCAGCTTGAATGCATCCGGTATGATCTCAAAAGAAAATTTACCCGCTGTTGTTGCAGGGTCTCCATCGATATGTAACGGAGCTCTATCTAAATTCCGGATGATGAGTTTGTCGGTTTGAAAATACAATACATCTTTGTCATGAAAAGTTTTGTCATTGTATTCACTGATCTCTCCTCTGCTGATATGTTTCAGGATAGACAATAACAAACGAAACTTACTCATTTTTTTTACTACAACTACATCAAGTAAACCATCGCTTAGACTTGCTTTTGGCGCAATGGTAAAATTGTTGCCAAATTGATTGCTGTTGGCAATGCTGATAAAATACGCTTCGGTTGTAAATGAGTTACCTACATTGGTAATTTCAAATAAATAGGGTTGTGCAATCAGGAAGTTATTGATCGTTTGTTTCACATAAGTAGATAAACCCCTTGATTGCTGAGAGGCAAAATCATGCGCTACCTGGGCATCAAATCCTAATCCGCAGAGCATACAGCTGAAAGAATCGTTGATAAAAAAGGAATCTATATAAGAAGCCTTACCTGTAAAGATCACATCAAGTGCTTTATCAATTTGCCTAGGGATCTTTGCAGCTAATGCAAGCCCGTTGCCAGATCCCATTGGGATGATGCCTACTTTTACATCCACATCTAATAAAGCGTTAACGATTTTATTTATTGTGCCATCGCCGCCGCAAATAACAATATCTGTGATCTCTTCGGTGTCTATTTTTTCTTTAAGATAAAAATAATTGCCTGCAGCATTGGTATGTAAAATTTCGAAAGGAATATTCTGTTGCTTAGTTCTTTCCTTGATCTTTTCAATTACAAGACCTTTGTTTTTCGTTCCCGAGATAGGATTAATAAAGTAAATTATTTTGCGTTGCATCAGGGCGCTAATTTACTCTTTTTAAATCTTTGAGCATAAAATCTTCATCATATGATGGATTTAATCTCGTTTTATAATGAAACTCAAGTGCATTGCGGAGAGCTGGAGTACTTTTTATCATTTTGTTGGTAAAGTAATCACTCAATGGATAAATAGAAAATGTGCCATCATCTTTTTTTACTTCTGCCAGATATATTCTGCCGGCAATGTCAATGTTTAAGAATTGTTTATTGACAGCGGTTGATAAAAATGCAGTTCCCTTTATAGTGTCATCAGTTACAATCCTATATTTAACAAATTCATCAATGTACCCGGTAATGGCTACATTATATTCCATATCATCTTTTTTTGTAAGGATCACTTTTACAGGTTCGATCTTTGAATGTCTGTCGTCGATTATTTTTGTAACCATCGTGGCCCATTTGCCTAAATATGATTCGTCAATAGATTGCTGGGGAGATTCGTCGAGAGGATAAGGAGATGAATACGGGCAAGCCGTAAGCAAAACAGAAACTATAATAAATGAAATTGAATGTAACGTTCTTTTCATCCTGTAGGTAAAATTAACTCTTTAGCTGCCACAAAATACGATGAATGTGAACTTGTTAATAACGTTTTAGTTACTGATTTATTGCTGATTTTTTGTTAAGAACAGACTTGCCCGGTTAACAATTTCCATTATCCATTTGATGCCTGATCAAAAATGTTTTTTCAAGACAATGGCGGTAATTTAAACAAAACGACAGCGCCGGGTAGGCAGGAGGTAACTTAAAAATATTACCATCAAACTCTTATGGAAATTTTATAAAGGCAACGATTTTTGAGTAAAAGAATACATTACCCACAAAAAAAACCTCTGTAGAAAAATCTGCAGAGGTCACATGTATAAATGAAGACGGATTAACTATTTATATCCTATCCAGGTTCTTTTTTCAATATTAAATAACCAGTAAACACCATTTGCATAAGCGAAATTAAAAGCAGACTCTACAGTTGCATCTTCAGGTAGTTTTAATACAGACGTAAGAGAGCCATCGGCGATGTTATACAGCTCAATTTGCTTTTCTGTGACGTTCAAAAAACCAATTTCTGAGTTTTTAATACCTGTGTAAATCAGAGATGTGTAGTTGTAGTCCTCAGGAGTTGTATACAGGTCCGCATCTGCATCCTCTTCAATATCTTTTTTTACTTTACCAAAGTGGATCGTTAATGATTCGTCACTTGTAGCGGAACTGGTTGAATAAAAAGAAACGGTTCTGCCTGATAAAAACATTACTGCTTTTTTAGCAGGGAGCAAAACCCCAACAGATTGTGCATCTGGCTGATTAAGGCCTTCGAAATCAGTGACAAAATTTTCAGGAATACCCTTCTTGTCAAGCGAATAGGTGAACCAGCCATTATCATCGTATCCATTTCCAGAAATACTTTTAGAGGTAGGGTTGTACCAGATTCCTCTTAAATCTACCATGGCTTTTTGCTCGTCGTCAGAGAGTCTTTTGCCCTTTACATCAAAAACCCCAAACGGGTATTCTTTATTACCGGCAAACGAAGCATAGTATTTTTTTAACATCGGATGCCAGGCAACAGAGGCTCCTCTTGTTCCGCACATATCATCATCAACGGTTTTAGGCATTTTAAGCTCCAGCGTTTTTTTAAGATTCTTTTTTGTTTGAGCAGTCAAACATAGCGAAGTAAGCAATACTCCGGCAATTACCAGCAAGGTTATACGTTTCATACATGTAGGTTTGAACGCAATTAACAACTAATAATCAACAAAAGCAATACCCATAGATGGGTATTTTTATATTTCCTTTTTCTCGGAGTTATTCAATGTTTTCCAAAGCAGGTCTTTAAGCTCTGAAAGTCCTTTGCCGGCTACTGAAGAAATAAATATATGAGGAATTTTTTCAGGTAATTCTTTTTCTATAGCAGCTTTCAATTCATCATCCAGCATATCACTTTTGCTGACAGCAATGACAAAATCTTTTTGAAGCATTTCCGGGTTGTATTCTTTCAATTCATTTACGAGGATGTCAAATTCTTTTCTATGATTGTCACTGTCGGCAGGGATCAGGAAAAGTAAGATAGAGTTACGTTCAATATGGCGTAAAAATCTATGCCCCAAGCCTTTTCCTTCAGCAGCGCCTTCTATGATACCCGGCAGATCTGCAATACAAAAACTTTTACCATCTCTGTATTCAACCATTCCTAACTGTGGTGTAAGTGTTGTAAATGCATAATCCGCTACTTTAGGTTTGGCTGCAGTTATGCATGACAGTAAGGTAGATTTTCCTGCATTTGGGAATCCAACAAGTCCTACATCCGCCAGCACTTTTAATTCTAATAATTTCCATCCTTCAATACCGGGTTCGCCAGGTTGAGCATAATCCGGTGCCTGGTTGGTTGCTGTCTTAAAATTGGAGTTACCCAATCCGCCACGGCCACCTTTTATCCAGATCACTTCCTGTCCATCTTCTAAGATCTCCACTTCTTTTAATCCCGTTTCTTCATCTCTTGCTATAGTGCCTAACGGAACTTCTATGATAATATCTTTTCCAAAACGGCCGGTTTGATTGTTTTTATTTCCTCCTTCTCCATCTTCTGCCAATACATTTTTATAATATCTTAAATGCAGTAATGTCCATAATTGTGAGTTGCCTCGCAAAATGATGTGAGCACCACGTCCACCATCGCCACCATCAGGGCCTGCCATAGCATTATACTTGGTACGCATAAAATGCTTACTACCAGCTCCTCCATGTCCACTCCGGCAAAAAATCCGGATATAATCTATAAAATTCTTTTCCATTAGTGCTGCAAAGGTAGTTTATATATTTTTTTGGTAAATTTATTTTAAACTTACAGATTATGCAATCTAAAGCGGCTACGGTAAATGAGTATATACAAGGCTTGCCGGCAGAAAGGCAGGCAGTGATCAAAAAATTAAGAACGATCATCAAAAAAAATTTACCTAAAGGTTTTAAAGAAGAGATGAGCTATGGGATGATAGGGTATGTAGTGCCATTTAGCACCTATCCAAAAGGGTATCACTGTGATCCCAAACTGCCCTTGCCATTTATTAATTTGGGGTCACAAAAAAATCATATTTCTCTACATAATTTGGGTATTTACGGAAGTGAAAAATTGGCCAATTGGTTTGCCGAAGAATACGCTCGTTTAAATATCGGCAAATTGGATATGGGCAAAGGGTGCATTCGGTTTAAAAAAACTGATACAATTCCTTATGAGTTAATAGGTGAATTAGTATCAAAGATCTCAGTGCATGATTGGGTGAAATTGTACGAAGAAAAAATGAGGAAGTGATAGGAGCTACTATTCCATGTATGATAAAACGTACTTCATTCAATGTTTTTTAGTGCAGCATCAATTCTTTCTTTCAATGTTTCATAAGGCGTAAACCCTTGCGCTAGTAAGAAAAACTTTGATTCGTTGACCTGCAACAGTACCTGCGGAAATGAGGTTACACTTAATTGTTTGCACAAAGCAAATTCGTAGTAAGCTCTTTCTTTATATTCGTTACTTTTTAGTTTGCTGTAAAATGTGTCTGCATCTAATGCATATTTTTCAAGTAGATGACGATAAGCTTCGTCATCATCCAGATCCCTTCCCTCATAATTTAAAGCATATTGCAAGTCACTGGCGAATGCAATTTGTTTTTCAGGAAATATTTCCTTGAAGATGGATAATGCGATAGCCGGTTTTTCTGAGTTCATCACCCAATCACTTTTATCGGGGTTGTTAATATGCCATAAAAAATCTTCACCGAATTTGACACCGGTCAATTCCTCCACACGTTTATAAGCACCTTGTATATAGGGCCCAATTTTTTCGATAGGGGCAATGTTTTCACCGATCATCATACCGCCACTGAGTACCTCTATATCAAACGCATCTCTGTATTCTTTGGCTATTTCAACCATTACCGGGCTAAAACCATAGCACCAGCCACAGTAGGCATCATAGCAATAAATTAATATTGGATTCATTTTTTCGTTTTTTAATTCTTTCATTTTTAATGAGCAACTAACCAATTATCTCCGACGCCTACTTCGGCATCTGTAGGAACATCATTCGGTAATTTTAATGCAGTTTGCATACATTCTAAAATAACAGGCTTAATAATTTCTATTTCATCTTTATGTGCATCAAACACTAATTCGTCATGTACCTGCAATAGCATTTTGCTTTTAAAATTGCGTTGTTTGAACGCTGCATGAATTTTTATCATGGCCAACTTGATCATATCAGCTGCAGAGCCTTGAATAGGAGAGTTGATAGCATTACGTTCTGCAAAACCACGTACGGTAAAGTTGGCAGAATTGATGTCTTTCAACCAACGCTTACGTCCCATCAAAGTTTCAACATAGCCGGTTTCCCTGGCGAAGTTGATGGTGTCATCCATATATTTCTGGATGTTGGGGAATTGCATTTTATAATTATCGATGATCTCTTTAGCTTCTGCTCTTGTGATACCTAAATTTTCTGCTAAGCCAAATGCGCCTTGTCCATAGATGATGCCGAAGTTTACACTTTTGGCTTTGTAGCGCATTTCTTTGGTCACTTCTTTTTCATCTACGTTAAATACTTTGGCAGCCGTAGCGGTATGAATATCTTTTCCGGTTCTGAATGCTTCACACATATTTACATCGCCACTAATAGCCGCCACGATGCGTAATTCAATTTGAGAATAATCGGCACTTAGTAGAACAAAATTTTCATCTCTTGGTATAAATGCTTTTCTGATCTCTCTGCCTCTTTCAGTTCGTACCGGAATATTTTGCAGATTAGGATTGTTGCTGCTAAGTCTGCCGGTTACAGCAACAGCTTGTGCGTAACTGGTATGCACCCTGCCGGTTTTTTTATTGATCATCAACGGTAGTGCATCTACATAAGTTGATTTTAATTTAGTGTATTCTCTGAAGGCTAAAATATCATCTACAATTTTATTCTTGCTGGCCAATTTTAATAATACATCTTCACCTGTTGCATATTGACCGGTTTTGGTTTTTTTAGCTTTAGGATCAATTTGCATTTTATCAAATAAGACTTCTCCTAATTGTTTAGGGCTTGCCAAATTAAAACGAACTCCCGCCTGAGCGTATACGCTTTCTTCTGCAACTTTCGCTTCTTTTTCGAGTTCCTTGCTATAATCGTTCAGAAATTTTTCATCAATTCGGATGCCCTCAAACTCCATGTCGGTCAAAACCTTCACCAATGGGTTCTCTACCTGGTAAAAAACTTTTTCTACTTCTTTTGTTTTTAGTTGGGGAAGAAAAATATTTTTTAATTGTAAAGTGATATCAGCATCCTCGGCGGCATAATCTTTTATCTTTTCAACTTCCACATCTCTCATATTACCCTGATTCTTTCCTTTCTTTCCGATAAGTTCGTCGATGTGTACGGTTTCGTAACCTAAATATTTTTCACTCAATGCATCCATACTTCTTTTGCCATCAGGTTCAATCACGTAATGTGCCAGCATCGTATCAAAAATGTCTCCTTTCAATTCAAAGCCATACCATTTCAATAGCAGCATATCATATTTGATATTTTGGCCTATCCATGTTATTGCAGTATTGTTGAACAGTTGTTGAAAGTTGTTTAAAAGTTGAATGCAGTCTGCCTGATTTGCAGGGCATGGAACATAGTATGCTTCGCCGGGTTTAAGAGAAAAACTTAATCCTACCAACTCTGCATCGTTAGCATCTATGCCGGTTGTTTCGGTGTCAAAGCAAATTTCAGTTGATTGAGCGGCCAGCTTTATGAATTGTTTTATTGAATTTTCATCGTTCAATAAAATATATTCGTGTGGAGTATTGTTGATATTTTTTTCTATAGCAAAGTGATCTTCTTCTGATTCATTTTCAGAAGAATTACTGGCAGATGGTGTTGGGGCAGGTGCTTCAATTATGTTTCCAAACAGGTCCATTTGAGCTGGCACAGCTTTAGCTTTTTCTATTGCCTGTTGCCCATTGTCAGCCGTAGCTATTCCAATTTCTTCACCCAATAATCTTTTGCCTAATGTTCTGAATTCCAGTTCACCGAAAACTTCTTTCAGCGCCTCTTTATTCATTTCCTTTATCCTGAAATTTTCTTCATGAAATTCAGCTGCAGGAATATCGGTGATGATGGTAGCTAACTTTTTACTCATCAATGCCAGCTCTTTACCGGCAGCAACTTTTTCGCCGAGTTTACCTTTTATGTTAGCAGCATTGTCTAAAATATTTTCTAATGTCCCATACTCTTTCAACAATTTAGCAGCCGTTTTTTCGCCAACACCGGGAATGCCGGGGATATTATCAACACTATCACCCATCAATCCTAAAATATCTATTACCTGGCTAACATTTTCAATATCCCATTTTTCACAAACCTCTTTTGGCCCAAGTATTTCGTGTGTATTGCCCTGGTAAGGCGGTTTGTAAATTTTAATGTTTTCTGTTACCAGTTGTCCATAATCTTTATCGGGGGTAACCATAAAAACTTCGTAGCCTGCCTTCTCTGCTTGTTTTGCCAATGCGCCAATCACATCATCGGCTTCGTAACCATCGATGGCAATTACAGGAATGTTTAATGCTTCTATGATCCTTTTGATATCAGGAACGGCGAGTGAAATATCTTCAGGTGTTTCTTGTCTGTTAGCTTTGTAATCTGCAAAATCTGTATGGCGTTCGGTGGCAGCGCTGGTATCAAAACAAACAGCCATATGTGTAGGCTTTTGATTTTTAATCAGATCAACTAATGTATTGGTAAAGCCAAATTGTGCATTGGTGTTTTTGCCTTTGCTGGTAACACGTGGTGTACGAATAAGTGCATAGTAGGCCCTAAAAACAAGCGCAAATGCATCTAACAGAAATAATTTTTTTTGCATGCGGTAAAGATAGCAAAAAAGGTAATCAGCAATTTGCAATCGGCAATCTGCAAAATGTAATCTTCGCTATAGTTTTCCTCCTTTAAGCGGTAGCGGGGGCTAAAATCTGGTGTTGATATAATGCGGTAACATATCTCTCCAGGTTGGCCAGTCATGGTGCATATCATGTCCCCAGATATCCAGTTCGTAATGAATGCCTTTGTCATACAATTCGGCAGCAAAAGAAGCGGCAGCATTAGGGTCTTCATGATTACCTCTGCCACTTAATATATGAATGTGACGACTTTCTCTTATCTTTTCAAGATACCAATGGTCGGTTATATTAGGAACATATTGCATAGGAGAATTATAATACACCTGTTCATCCCAAAAACCATTGGTATAGTAAGCCAAGTCATACACGCCACTCATCGCAATTACTCCATTGATGAAATCAGGATATTTTAAAAACAAATTCATACTGTGTAATGCGCCGAATGATGCTCCGCAGGTAATGATAGGCGTGTCCCAGGATGTTTTACTTTTGATAAATGGAATTACTTCATCAATGACATAGTCATTCCATTGGTTGTGACGGATTGCTTTGTGTTCTCCCAGCATATCCTTATTCATCCAGCTTTCATTGTTTACACTGTCGATTGAAAAAACTTTTACTTTACCGCCATTGATCCAGTGCGATAAAGAGTCGATCATTTGAAAACGTTCATATTCCAGATAGTCTGCCCCTGCAGTAGGTATCATTAATAACGCAAAGCCATAATCTCCATAGGTAACAATGGGCATATCCTTGTGCAATGCAGGGCTGAACCAACCGGTTATTTCTCTTTTCATCTTACTGGTTTTTTACGAAGTTCTCAAAGTATTCATGATGGTTAACTGAGCAAAATCAATTGTATTCAATGATTCTTATCAGATAATGATTCTTTTTATTTCTCTACATAAAAAATCTACAGCACCCCTTCCTTGATCTCTGTCCACAGTTCTCTGTAACATTTTGCCGCATAACTACTGTTGGCAAACTCCATAATAGGAGCTTTGTGAATGCCCATTTTTTCTACATCAGATAAATATGGAATATAGTTTTGGAAGAATCGCTTGTCTTTATATAATTCATCCATGATCTCATTGTGCATAGTTTTACGCAGGTCGGCCATGGTAAAGAAGCACATCATCTTACTGCCATCTAAATCCTTTTCTTTGAAATAATCTTTTACCATGTGATAGGTACGGATAGATAAAGTGGTTGGAATAACCGGCATTAACACAATATCAGCGGCATTGAAGATATTTTCACTTAAAGCACTAAATCCCGGAGGGCAATCAATAAATACAAAATCATATTCTTTGTCCAGTTGTTTTAATACTGACTTCAATCTGTTCTTGTTTCCCTTCATTTCTTCCAGCATGATATCAAAACTTTTTGCAGAATTGTCGGCAGGTATGACATCCAGTAATTCAAAATCAGTAGAAAGAATTCCGTTTTCAAGATGAGCATCTTTAGTGATTAATTTTTTGATGCCGGGGTGCACTTTAGGTTTTGCTTTGTAATAAAAAGAGGAGGAGCCTTGTGGGTCGATGTCCCACAATAAAGTTTTAAAACCATCGGCTGCCGCCAGATAAGCGAAGTTTACGCAACTGGCAGTTTTGCCAACACCGCCTTTAAGATTGTAGAGAGCAATTGTGGTCATAAACGGCTAAGATTTAGTGTTTTAGAAAAGGATTCCTAAGATACTGAATTATTTTTTCATTTCTCCCAACTCTTTCTGCATCCTGAACATTTCATCTCTTAATTTAGCAGCTTCCATAAAATCAAGGTCTTTAGCCGCTTTTTCCATCGCCTTTTTTGTTTGGCTGATGGCCTTTTCAAGTTGGGGAATGGTGTTATATATTACCTGTTCATCAGCAGCAATGTTAACTAACTCCTCATCAGCGCCTATTGAATAAGGGTTTGACGGATCGTACCCTTTCACATCCAGCACCGAGCCCTGAGCAAAAACCTGCTCTTTACTTTTTATGATCGTTTTTGGAGTAATGCCGTGTTCGATATTATATGCGATCTGTTTTTCTCTTCTTCTCGTCGTCTCATCAATGGTTTTTTGCATGCTGTCAGTCATCTTATCTGCATAAAAAATAACCAGGCCATCAACATTACGGGCAGCCCTGCCCGCAGTTTGGGTTAAACTTTTCTCATTACGTAAGAATCCTTCTTTATCAGCATCTAAAATAGCTACCAGCGATACTTCCGGAAGATCTAACCCTTCTCTTAACAGATTTACCCCTACCAATACATCAATTTCTCCCAAACGTAATTGACGCAAAATTTCAACTCTTTCTAATGTATCAACTTCACTATGGATATATTTACTTTTAATATTGATGCGATGAAGATATTTGTCCATTTCCTCAGCCATACGTTTGGTAAGTGTGGTTACCAATACTCTGTCGCCTTTTACCACACGTTTATCAATTTCATCTAGTAGGTCATCGATCTGATTAATAGATGGACGTACTTCTATTGGAGGGTCGAGTAGGCCCGTAGGTCGTACAACCTGCTCTACTACTACGCCTCCGGTTTTTTCCAGTTCAAAATTTCCCGGCGTAGCCGAAACAAAAATGGTTTGGTTCAATAAACTTTCAAATTCGTGAAAATTCAAAGGACGGTTATCTAATGCACTGGGTAAACGAAATCCGTAATCAACCAAATTAAGTTTTCTGCTTCTGTCGCCGCCATACATACCGCTTACCTGTGGAATGGTTTGGTGGCTTTCATCTATCACACAAATAAAATCTTTCGGAAAATAATCCAATAAGCAATACGGTCTTGTACCCGGGTTTCTTCTGTCAAAAAATCTGGAGTAGTTTTCTATACCGTTGCAATAACCGAGTTCACGGATCATCTCTAAATCGTAATTCACTCTTTCCGTAATACGTTGAGCTTCTATGAATTTCCCGCTTCTTTTGAAATATTCTGCTTGCGCTGCCGTTTCATCCTGTATCTCATAAATTACTTTTTGCAAAATATCTTTTGGGGCAAGATATAGGTTTGCAGGAAAGATGGCAGCATTCTCTACCAGTCCGATACGCTTTCCAGAAGCCAGTTCCAGCGTTTCGATACTTTCGATCTCATCGCCAAAAAAAGTAATGCGATACCCAAAATCTACATAAGGAAGATTGATATCTACTGTATCACCTTTTACCCTGAAAGTGCCTCTGGTAAATTCAATTTCGGTACGGCTATATAAACTGTTTACTAATGCATGCAAAAATGCTTGTCTGGAAATAACTTGCCCGGTTTGTATCCTGATGATCCCGTTTTCAAAATCAACCGGGTTCCCCATACCATAAATACAGCTTACACTTGCAACAACAATGATATCTCTTCTGCCACTTAATAATTGAGCTGTTGCCTGTAATCTTAATTTATCTAATTCCTCATTAATGCTAAGGTCCTTTTCTATGTATGTATTACTGGTAGGCATATATGCCTCCGGTTGATAGTAATCGTAGTAGCTTACAAAATAACCTACGGCATTATCCGGAAAAAATTGTTTAAACTCCCCATATAATTGAGCAACCAGTGTTTTGTTATGCGTCAGTACAAGCGTAGGTCGTTGTATATTTTGTATAACATTGGCAATAGTAAATGTTTTACCACTGCCGGTTACACCTAACAATGTTTGGTATCGTTCTCCATCCAGAATTCCTTCTGTAAGTTGCTTTATAGCATTCGGCTGATCGCCTGCTGGTGAATATGGTGACTGAAGATTAAACTGCATGATAATTTAAATGTGCAAATTGGCAGGTCACGAATTATCGGGACAAGTATGCAACTGTAAATTACAACGCTTTTTCGTTTTATTTGTTCGGGAGTTTTATTTTGTCAATTTCATTTTTTCTGATGAACCAGGCAATTGTAAAAGTTGGAATAATATCTGTAAAGGGGAGAATTTCTTCTAAAAAATTTAATACACCACCGATCTTGCCGAATCTGCCACCAAATAATTTGTAAAAGATAAAGCCGGAAAGAGGTGCCCACACTACATCTGTAAATTCAGCCATCGCCGGTACCAGATAACTCAACATGCCAATCAGGTCTAATAATATGCAGAGGCCGAGGTTGGGTAAAAATATCTTTTCCTTATTTGCTGTCATTCTACCTTTCTGTTTAGATAGCTATTGTAATCTGTTACATCTATCTTGTAATCAGTATTCATCAACGGGGATGTAAAAATAAAATCGGCAGTAGTTCTGTCGCAGGCTAATAAGATATTCCAGGCTACGCCTAATCTTAGTAAGGCCTTTACGTCACTATCGTGTGGCTGGGCTTCCATTGGGTCCCAAAAAAATATAAGAATGTCAATTTTACCTTCGGCAATCATTGCCCCGATCTGCTGGTCACCTCCAAGCGGACCACTTAATAATTTTTTTACAGGACGATCTAAATTTTCTTCTAATAACTTTCCGGTAGTACCGGTAGAGATCAGGTCATGTCTTGCCAATGCAGTCTTGTTATGCATGGCCCATTCGATTACATCTTTCTTTTTTTTGTCGTGAGCAACAATGGCAATCGTTTTTCTGGTGCCTAGTGTTCTGGATTCTTTCATTGAAAATCGTTTTAACAATAGTACGTTATTTCTATTGTATTAGGCTGGTTTTTGACGTTAAGTTTACCTTGTATTTGATTGTTTTAGCAATAAATCGGCTACTGAATCATGCAAAATGGGTACTCCCACACCCCCTTAATTTACTTTATATTTAATGCGGAAAGCCCGTAAAATTGATGTACCTTTGCACACTTAAAAAAGCCGCAAAGGCTATATATACAGTTTTATGAATATTAGAAACATCGCAATCATTGCCCACGTAGATCACGGTAAAACAACCCTGGTGGACAAAATATTGCACAGTACCAATACCTTTCGTGAAAATCAGGAAACGGGTGATTTGATAATGGATAACAACGATCTTGAAAGAGAAAGAGGAATCACCATTTTCAGTAAAAACGTATCTGTAACTTATAAAGACGTAAAGATCAATGTGATAGATACTCCCGGGCATAGTGACTTTGGTGGTGAGGTAGAAAGAGTATTGAAAATGGCAGATGGGGTATTATTATTAGTGGATGCTTTTGAAGGCCCGATGCCACAAACTCGTTTTGTATTACAAAAAGCATTGCAATTAGGCTTGCATCCTATTGTTGTCATTAATAAAGTAGATAAAGAAAACTGTCGTCCTGACGAGGTGCATGATGCGGTTTTTGAATTATTCTTTAACCTGGATGCTACTGAAGAACAGTTGAACTTTCCTACTATTTATGGTAGTAGCAAACAAGGTTGGATGAACACCAGCATTACACCTACAGAGAATATCCTTCCTTTGATGGATGCTATCCTGGAACATGTACCAGAGCCAAAAGCAAATGAAGGAACTACACAAATGCAAATTACTTCATTGGATTATTCTTCTTTCCTGGGAAGAATTGCGGTGGGTAAAGTAGCCCGTGGTTCTGTAAAAGAAGGACAAAATATTGTGATGGTGCAGGCCGATGGTAAATTGGTAAAAAGTAAAGTAAAAGAACTGTATACTTTTGAAGCTTTGGGTAAAAAGAAAGCAACAGAAGTTTTTGCAGGAGATATTTGTGCGGTAGTAGGATTGGAAACTTTCAATATCGGAGATACTATCTGCGATGCTGAATTCCCCGAAGCCTTACCTGTTATCAGTGTTGATGAACCAACCATGAGCATGATGTTCAGTATTAACAACTCTCCATTCTTTGGTAGAGAAGGTAAGTTTGTTACATCACGTCATCTTAGAGACAGACTATTTAAAGAGACCGAAAAAAATCTGGCATTACGTGTAGAAGATACCGATGGTGCTGATAGCTTCTTAGTGTATGGTCGTGGTATTTTGCATTTAGGTATTTTGATAGAAACCATGCGTAGAGAAGGTTTTGAGTTGACAGTGGGCAATCCTCAAGTGTTGGTTAAATATATTGATGATAAAAAATGCGAACCGTATGAAAACTTGGTGGTAGATGTTCCATCTGAATTCAGCGGTAAAGTAATTGATCTTGTTACTCAACGTAAGGGTGAAATGACCATTATGGAAAGTAAAGGCGAAATGCAGCATTTGGAATTTGAAATCCCATCACGTGGGTTGATCGGTTTGCGTAGTACTATGCTTACAGGTACTGCAGGTGAAGCGGTTATGGCACACAGGTTCATCGAATACCGTCCATGGAAAGGAACGATACCTGGCCGTAATAACGGTGTTCTATTATCAAAAAATACAGAAAGAACAACCGGTTATTCAATTGATAAATTACAGGATAGAGGCAGATTCTTTGTTGATCCGGGAGAAGAGGTATATGTTGGTCAGATCATAGCTGAACATATTAAGCCGGGAGATCTGAACGTAAATGCTACGGAACCTAAAAAATTAACGAATCACCGTGCAAGTGGTAGTGATGATGCAAGTAAGGCAGCGCCAAAGATCATGATGACCTTAGAAGAATGTATGGAGTATATTCAGCAAGATGAGTGTATTGAAGTAACACCGAAAAGCATTCGTATGCGTAAAGTGGTATTGGATGAGAATGAACGTTCAAGATTAGCCAAATCAATGAAATCAGAAACAGCATAAAACCTGTGTAGAAAAAATAAAAATCCCCTGTTATTTAACAGGGGATTTTTATTTGGAATAATAACTTTCTAATAGCTCAACCATTTTTGCTTCATATGGCTGAGGATATTTTTCTGTAAAAACTGTATAAGCATTTTCGCCTAATGTTTTCCAGTCGTTCCGTTGCAGCCAACATTCTTCCAATGTCGCATCAATATCTTCTATAGTTGCTCCTTCACTTACAAATCCGGTAATACCATTTTGTACCCATTTAGGCATTTCGCCAACGTTACTTACAATACAGGGTCTAGCCATTGCCATTGCCTCAACAACAGAAAGCGGCATTGCGTCTACCCTTGTTATCTGAAATAAAAAATGACAACTTCTGAGTGCTTCCTGAACATTATTGGTATGACCTTTTAAGATTATTTTTTTTTGCAGATCAAGATCGATTATCAATTGTCTTAAGGACGCTTCGTCTTTGCCTTTTCCATATAGATGTAAAACCCAATTCCTTTGCATCCATTTTTCCGTCGACAAGGTTTTAATTAGTATGTCCTGAGCTTTTCGGTAATTATCTAACTCGGCTAACATTATCCATATGTACTGATTGTTTAGGGCAGGATACGGAGTTATATATTGAGGAACAGCAAATGTGATCGGATTGTAAATTACTTTTTGTTTAGGAACGGTAATATGTAAATTTTGTTTAATTGTGTCAAACACTTTTTCTGTTGCCGCCATATTTACACAAGCGTTATTGATCCAATGGCTGTATATCGATGTTTTATGTTTTGATAAAGTGTCATTAACGTTATAATTATGACTGCATAAAGCGTAAGAAGTGAGGCGTTTATATAAGTGCTTCAACGGACCATATACTACATCGTTCCAGCTACCCTGATTAATGAAAACAAAATCATATTTTTCAAAAGGGATATTTTTTAGGCGTTGTTGTAGTTTCCATTTACCAAAAACACTTTTCAATATTTTTTTTGAAGGGAGAAGGTGGACGGTACCACCTCTTTTTTCCAGTTCAGACAAGCGACTTTTTTTTTCATCCCAATCATAACAGCATACATCCACAGTATAATTATTGTCTGCCATCCACAAAGCTGTTTTATACCATATCTCCTCACTGCCTCCCCAGGCACTGCCATTCATTAGTGAGAGAAATAAAACAGATTTCATTATATTTTTTTTGCTACGACTATGTAATTAATGGTCCAAATATCGTCTCTGTATTTTTTATCAGCCCATATTGCAATATGGTTAATAAGCCAGGTGAGCTTAAGTTCGATAAAAAGTAGTTTTAATATTTTTGATTTTACTGTTTTGTATTTAAAGGTAGAATAAACAGTGTTGAGCATCATTTGAAACATGGCTGCCCATTTGCCTCCGTTGGCTTTTATGTAGTTAATTTCAAAACCAGCTTCTTCAAATAATTCTTTTAACCCATGTTTACTGATCCTGAAAAAATCGTAGGGCTCTTCGTGTAATTCCCAGGTGAATGGAACAGTTAAGATGATATTTCCCTGTGGCTTTAAAACCCGGTATGCCTCTTTTATCATGCTGTGATGATCGTACACATGTTCCAAAACCTGTGTAGATATCACTGTATCAAAAGTATTGGTTTCATATGGCAGATCTGTTGCCAGGCAAATAGTGTCAACTAATTGCTCGGTGCTTTGGGTGGCATCACAACCTGTGGATTCTGTCGTAAGTGGTTGATACCACTCTTTATAGGGTTTGTTTCCACATCCCAGATCAAGTAACTTTCCTTTTGTAAAATTGTTTATTGCTTCTTTTAAATCAGTCATCAAAAAATACAAATGAATATAATCAGGCGATTTTTTCTTTATTGATACCCCCTTAAGTCGTGGCATTTCTTTCCTCATAAATGATTTTTTAAAAACACGTTTTAAATTGTAGCTTCGTTCACACAAACAGAATTTTCAACAATAATATGTCTAAATTTCCTGCGTTAAAAAAATACCTTGGTTTTAGTGCTGCTGTGTTAGTTTATTTTAAGCTGAAAACAAAAAAACTTGATGCCACTAAGGTAAAGAATTTGTCGCATCCCTTTAAAATGAGAGATAATCCTTATGATTATGCCACATTTGAAGAAGTTATTTTAAAAGAGACATATAATATCCCAGTAGATTTTTCTCCCAAAAATATCATTGACTGCGGTGGCAATATCGGACTTACCGCTTGCTATTTTGCTACAAAATTCCCTCAGGCCAATATCATTACAATTGAGCCTGACACAGATAATTTTACTGTTTTGAGTGAAAATATATCACACTACACAAATATCACCGCCGTAAAAGCAGGAGTATGGAATAAACAAACTCATTTAAAAATAACCAACGGATCAGCAGGTAATAATTCTTTTATTGTTGAAGAAAAAAATTCTCCAGATGGAGATACGATCGAAGCGGTGAGTATTCCGTTTTTAATGGCAAAATCAGGATGGGACCATATTGATATTGTAAAAATGGATGTTGAAGGAGCAGAGAAAGAAATTTTTTCAGAGGGATTTGAAGAATGGTTACCCAAAACAAAAGTGGTTATTATAGAATTACATGATTTTATAAAACCAGGTTGTTCCAAAACAGTGTTTCATGCATTCGGCCAATTTAATTTTTCATTTAATATTAAAGGCGAAAATATAATTTTCACCAATCTTTCTTTTGACAATCGACACTAACATAAGTCAACATCTTCAACAATATTTTGATAAAATATTTGTTGTATCTGTGCCAAGATTTACAGAGCGGCATTTGTATGTACAAGAGCAGCTAAAAGGGCTGCCCTTTGATTTTTTCTGGGGAGCGGATAAATTGAAATTGGATATCGAAGAGCTAATGTCTGCCGGAATTTATGATGAAGTAAAAGGGAAAAAATTACAAAGGCAGAAAAGAGCATTAAGTCTTGGAGAAATAGCCTGCTCTTTATCACACAGAATGGTGTATGAAGAAATGATAAAACATAATTGGCAAAGAGTATTGATTTTTGAGGATGATGTTTGCCCTATTCATTCCAATATTCCCTTGTTAACCGAAGTATTTGCTGAATTGCCACAAAACTGGGAGCTGGTGTATTTAGGCTATCAGAAATACGAGACTGTAACACCTGTTTTAAAACGAAAACAGTTATTTTATAAAATACTTAGCAGTATGGGGTTAATGAAATGGACTTATACCATGGTATGCAATATGTTACCTAAGCCTTATAGCAAACACCTTAATATTGCCGGGTTTCACGAATGTACACATGCCTATTGCATTACACTTTCTGCTGCAAAAAAGTTGCTGGACGCTCAAACGCCGATTGTTTATCGGGCAGATGATCTTTTATCCTACACCATATTAAAAGGGGATTTGAATGCTTTTATCACTCAACCAAAGTTTTTTGACCAGGGATCTCTTCACCAAACGGGTATAGTTTCTGAAGTAACCGATCGGTTTACAGAAAAATCTTAATTCGTAATACTTTTCTTTTAAAGCTTTATATCAGATAGCAATAGTTCTGTAACTTTGCAGTTCTTCATGAAAAAAGCACTCTCGGTTTTGGTTGTCGTTAGTTTATTTGCGCTTAAAACAGCAGCGCAGTGCTCATTGTGTACTAAAACAGCCCAGCAGTTAGGAGAAAAACCAGCTTTGGGACTCAATCAGGGGATTTTATATTTAATGATGATGCCTTTTATTATTGTTGCTTTTATAGGTTACAAATGGTGGAAAAGTAATAGGGGGTAAAGAGGAGCCGCTCAATAGTTTTTAATAAACCTGTATAAATTAAAATTATTTCCTTCCTGTTCAATTTTATCTTTTAATTCGTTTTTATCAACATCATTCATTCTTTTTTTCTGAATGAGCTGATATGCTTTTTCAGTGATCAGCCAGCTTTTTTTACTGTTAAATGTAGCATGTTGAATATGGGATGTAATCGCATCTAACAATTCATCAATTCCTGTTTTTTGAGAAGCGATCGTTTTAATGACAGGAACAGGGATTGTTTTTTTATGAAACGCCGGGGCCAGCATTAAGCGTAAATTTTTTACAAAAGTATCTGCTTCGGGCCTGTCTGCTTTGTTCACCACGAACATATCAGCTATTTCCATCAACCCTGACTTCATAGTTTGTATTTCATCGCCGGCTTCAGGAACAACTACAACAATCGTAGTATCTGCCAGTCCGGCTATTTCAACTTCGCTTTGCCCTACACCAACAGTTTCTATGATAATGTAATCAAAAAATGCTGCTTTCAACAAGTCAGTGATCTCGATAATTTTGGGGTGTAACCCGCCCAAAGAGCCTCTGGTAGCTAATGAGCGGATGTATACATTTGGGTTGGTATACCATTCGCTCATGCGTATTCTGTCGCCTAACAATGCCCCTAAATTAAAAGGCGAAGATGGATCAACGCAAAGAACAGCCACTTTTTTATTTTGTGTGATCATGCGGCTGATCAATCCATCAACCAATGTGCTTTTACCTGCACCCGGAGGACCGGTTATTCCTATTACCGAAGTGTTTTTATTGGGTAAAAGTTGGAGCAATTCTTCATATCCCTCCGCTTCATTTTCAATCAGGGATATACATCTGGCCAGTGCTTTAAAATCACCTGCTTGTAAAAGATCAATATATGATTGCCATTGATTCACTATAAATTATTTTATCTCCTGCATTTCAACCAGTTTACTATAAAATCCATTCTGATCAATCAATGTTTGATGATTGCCCCTTTCAATGATTCGTCCGTTTTGTAATACAATAATCTCATCGGCATTGCTGATCGTACTCAATCTATGTGCTATTACAACAGAAGTTCTGTCTCTCATTAAATTATTGATCGCCTCCTGTACCAATCTTTCACTTTCTGTATCTAATGAAGATGTGGCTTCATCCAAAATCAATATAGGTGAATTTTGCAATACAGCTCTGGCAATGGTAAGTCTTTGTCTTTCGCCTCCACTGAGTTTTGTGCCCCTGTCGCCGATATTAGTTTCAAACCCTTTTTCTTTTTGAACAATAAAATTATATGCATTAGCAACTTTTGCAGCGTGTGTGATCGTTTCTTCCGGAGCTTCCAGTTTTCCTAAAGCGATATTGTTTGCAATAGTATCATTAAATAAAATAGGCTCTTGAGTAACAAAACTCATTTGTTTACGCAGTGATTCTAATGTGTATTCATTGATATTTTTTCCATCCACTAAAATTTCTCCTGAACTTACATTGTGAAAACGGGGGATGAGATCTACCAATGTACTTTTTCCCGACCCCGAAGATCCAACCAATGCAATCGTTTTTCCTTTGGGGATTATAAGATCAATATTATGAAGCACAGTTTTGTCGCCGTAAGAAAAACTAACATTTTTAAATTCTATACTATGTTCAAATGTTTCTAAATTGATAGCATCAGGTTTTTCTACGATAGTAACAGGAGCATTTAAAATCTCTTCCACACGATCAAGGGCTCCCATTCCTCTTTGAATACCGGCAATAGTACCGGCAAGATTTTTTGCAGGATTGATCAACATGGCAAAACTTAAAATGAATGTGATCAGATCTCCACTGGCCAACTGGCTACTGGGAGAAAAAACCAATTTACCTCCTACAAAAAGAATAATGCAAAGTACGGTTACGCTTAATACTTCGGTAAGCGGACTTGCCAGATCCCTTCTTCTTGTCATGCTATTAAGAATGTCAATCAGTTTGTTATTGCCATGCTTAAATTTCTCCATCATTTGTTCTTCAGCAGTAAAGGCTTTAATTACTTTCATGCCACCCAAAGTCTCTTCTACATGACTCAGGTTGCTTCCTGTTGTTTCAGCAAGACTGGTTGATTCTTTTTTTAAGCGTTTACTGATACGACCGATTACAAAAACAGTTACAGGGAGCAATAAAAGTAAGAAGAGGGATAATTGAGGACTTAGATAGATCATGTAACATAAAAAACCAATGATAGTGAACGAGTCTTTTATTAACCCTTCTAATGAGCCAATGATAGAATTATATATTTCACCAATATCGGAAACCATACGGCTCATCAGGTCTCCCTTACGTTGTTCGGAAAAAAATCCTAAAGGCAAACTTACTATTCTGTTGTAAAGGCGTATTCTAAATCCTGATATGATATTGTTTCTTACAGGGGTAGACACATAAAATGACAGATAAAGAAATAAATTCTTAAGAAATGTTGCTATTACAATAACTACGCACATGATAGCCAACGTATAAATCTTGTCATGCGCCACGATCATTTGCTGAAAATAGTTTTTTAAGTCGCCAATAGCATTTGATTGAATGGTTGAATTTTTTACATCTGTATTAAAAATTAAATTTAAAAACGGAGATAACATGCCAATAGACAACAACGAGAATACTGTTGCCAACAAGGTTAAACAAATGTAAAGCGCCAGTTTTTCCTTTGGGATATGTATGTACTTAAATACTCTTAAAAAATTCTTCATAATTACATATAGCTGTAGCAAATAATACAGCGGTGCAAAGTTACGCCGATTATTTACATGCGTAGACCCAATGCCGTAAATATTGAATATAATACATAAATGGTAGAATCTGCTTAGCCTCGTTGCTGTAAATATTTTGTTAGATTTGCCTTTCAATGGCATTTATAGACAAATGGTAAAATTATCGGTTGTAATTATTACAAAAAACGAGGCTCACATTATTGCAAATACCCTGCAAAGTCTTGCAGGTATTACTGACGATATTGTGATAGTAGATAATGGGAGTACTGATAACACAATCAATATCTGCAAACAATTTAATGCTCATGTAATTACTACTGATTGGAAAGGCTATGGGGAAACTAAAAATATTGGTATAGACGCAGCCAGGTATGATTGGATATTAGGTATAGATGCCGATGAAGTAATTGATAAAGAACTAAAAAATGCCATTCTGCAGATAGACTTTTCTGAAGAGAAGAATCTGTATGAAGTGAAGTTCAAGAATTTCTTTTGTAATAAATGGATAAAATTCGGAGAATGGTCAGGCGATAAACATATAAGACTTTTTAATAGAAAATATGTACGATGGAATAATGCAGCTGTGCATGAAAGCCTGATCTTTCCGGTTGAAGCAAAGAAACATACTCTCAAAGGAAACATCCTGCACTACACAACAAATAGTTTCGATGAGCACATTGAAAAAACGATCCGGTATGCGAAGCAGAATGCTGAAAAATATTTTAACCAAGGTAAAAAAGCCGGGATAATAAAACTATACTTATCGCCATTTTTTACATTTGTAAAGCACTATATTTTCGAATTGGGTTTTTTAGATGGTTGGTATGGATTTTTGATCGCAAAAAATACAGCATGGTACACGTATTTAAAATACAAGTTTTTAAAAGAAATGACTATCAAACAAAAAAATCAATAATTTCTTGACAAACTTCATTCCCATATTTCCATTAGCAATTGTTGTTTATCCAGGCGAAGAACTGAACCTGCATATATTTGAACCAAGGTATAAGCAATTAATTCAATATTGTATCGACAACAAAAAACCATTTGGGATCCCTGCTGTAATTAATAACCAGGTAAAAGATTTGGGCACTTTGGTTGAGTTGGTTGAAGTTTCAAAGGTGTATGATAATGGAGAAATGGATATAAAAACCAAAGGCAGCAAGGTTTTCAGAGTTTTAGAAACAGTAAAGGAGATACCAGATAAATTATACAGCGGAGCAATAGTTAGTTACCCGGACAATAGTTTTACCGGCAACAGAAGACTGATGCAGAAAGTGATAGAAGGAATAAGGCATTTACATGAATTATTGAAGGTTACAAAAACCTTTAAAAAACCTGATACAGAGATCGAGAGTTATGATGTAGCTCATCACATGGGTTTGTCTTTAGAGCAAGAGTATGAGTTACTTGGTTTGATGGAAGAGATTCACCGTCAGGAATATTTAAAACGTCATCTTAAAAAAGTATTGCCTGTAATGGCAGAAATGGAGACGCTGAAAGAAAGAGTAAAGCTAAACGGGCATTTTAAAAATTTAGGAGGATTAGAACTTTAGTTTTCAATTCTTAGTTAATAGTTGTTCACTAACTACGAACTATTAACTACAAATTACAAACCATGAACTATACAACACTTTGCTTTGATTTTGGAAACTCTCGTTTAAAATGTGGAGTTTTTACAAATGACTCTTTCAAGGAAGAAGTTGTTTTGCCCAATGATGATACAGCAACGATTGCGAAACTGATCGAAACCTATAAGCCTCAAAAAGCGATCTTATCATCAGTCATTAATCATAATCCGGAGATTGAAAGTTTGTTATCGGCCAAAACTTCATTTCATAAGGTATCACATCTTACCAAAATAAATTTTACCACCCCCGTTGGCAAACCGGAAACAATTGGGGCAGACAGGTTGGCTTTGGTGGCGGCAGCAGCACATTTTTATCCCGGTAAGAATAATTTAGTGATTGGATTGGGTAGTTGCATCACGTATAACTTCATTAATCAGTATAATCAGTTTCTGGGAGGGGCCATTTCCCCGGGCACACAAATGCGTTTTAAGTCGATGCATGATCATACTGCAAAACTGCCTTTAATTGAAAAAGACTGGAATTTCCCCGTAATTGCCTACGATACCAAAACTAATTTGCAAAGTGGTGTATTGGCAGGAATTAGCTTTGAAATAGACGGTTTCATTGACTTTTACGCATCCAGGTATGGCAACTTTAACGTGGTTTTAACCGGCGGAGATGCAGTGTATTTTGCCCAACGGCTTAAAAACAAGATATTTGCAGACTTTAATTTTATATACAAAGGACTGTATGCACTCAGCGAAACTAACAATGACTAAATATTTCCCTCTTTTTTTACTTGCTTTCAGCTTTCAGCTTTCAGCTTTTTCTCAGGAAAACTCTCCTTATTCCAGGTATGGCGTAGGCGATATGGTTCCAAATCATAATATTTTGACAAGAGGAATGGGGGGCATTTCAGCAGGCTATGCAAACGGACAAATGTTGAATTTCACCAATCCGGCAAGTTATTCTAGCTTATCGAGTACCATATTTGATCTAGGTGCAGAAGTAGATTCAAGAAAATTAAAAAGTATCAGCCCAACACAAAATTTTACTGCTACCAATGCATTGTTTTCTTACATGCAGGTTGGGTTTCCAATCAAAATGAAAAGAGCCAATAAAAAGAATATTTTTTTAGGCGTAAACATTGGACTTAAACCTACATCAAGGATCAATTATAAAATTGCAAAATTTGAAAGACTTCCGGGAATTGATAGCCTGGTTACTTTTTATGAAGGATCAGGAGGAATCAATGAAGCTTCTGCAGGAGCAGGTCTTACTATAAAAAACTTTAGCATTGGTTTTAATGTGGGCTATATGTTTGGCAATAAAGATTATAGCACACAATTGACATTCTTAAATGATACTGTAAGATATTATGAGTCTAATTCTTCAACGAAAACAAATTTTGGAGGGTTGCTTCTCAATGGTGGCATCCAATACAAAATCAAGATAAATAAAAACACACTCCTTCGTTTAGGCGGATATGGTAATCTGAAACAAAGTTTATCAGCCAGTAAAGATGTGCTAAGAGAAACAGTAGTATTTGATGCAGACGGCAGTTCAACTAAAGTTGATAGCGTATACGAAAATACACTTAAAGGGAACTTGGTCTATCCCGCGAGTTACGGTTTTGGGTTTACGCTGCAACAACCTAACTGGTTGTTTGGCGCAGATCTTGAAATGACGCAGTGGAAAGATTATCGTTTTTATGACGAAAAAGATTTCGTTCATAATAACTGGAAGATAAGAGCAGGTGCAGAATATTTTCCTGCGAAAGACGCAACATCATTAAAAAAATATTTCAATTTTGTAAAATACAGAGCCGGGTTTTATTATGGTCCTGACAATGTGAAATTAACAACTAATATTCCGGAATATGCATTCACTTTCGGAGCTGGGTTTCCGCTTAAATTACGCAGAAGTTACTACGAAACGCAAACTTCAATTTTAAATGTTTCTGCTGAAATAGGCAGCAGAGGAGATAAAAAATCTAATCTTCGTGAAAATTTCTTTCGCTTGGCATTTGGTTTTTCTCTGAGTGATCTATGGTTCAGAAGAGCTAAATACGATTAATTATACGCAATGACAAGCCCATCGTCATTATATAAAATATTATTTATTACAGCTTTGGCAACAAGCTGTATTTTTTTTTATTCCTGTAATAATGATAAACTGAAAAAGAAAAATATCGGTGATCAAAAAACCGGGGTAGAAGTAGCAAAAGACGTAAGGATCAATTATTCTATTGCAGGCAATAGAAAAGCTGTATTGGTTGGTCCATTGATGTACCGGGTGCAGGACACGGTATCATATATAGAGTTCCCTAAAACGATTCATGTAGATTTTTTTAATGCAGCCGATGTAATCGAAAGTAAATTGGATGCCAGGTATGCAAAGTATAAAGACAATCAGAATATTGTTTTTTTAAAAGATAGTGTGAGGATTGTTAATGTAAAAGGCGATACGCTGTATTGCGATGAATTATACTGGGACAGAACCAGAACCAATACAGAATTTTATACAGAAAAACCTGTAAGGATCAGAACCAGGACCCATCTTATAAACGGAATTGGTATGGATGCCAGTCAGGATTTTACAGAGTGGCACATCGTTCAATCCACCGGATTTGTAAAAGTCCCTTCTTCTCAATTTCCTAATTAAGGAAAAATGTCAAAATAGTCGGATTGCCATTTGAATCTTATGTAATTTCATTGCCTAAATAAATTTTACTATGGAATATCGTCGTCTCGGGAAATCAGGCTTACAGGTAAGTGTATTATCTTTTGGCAGTTGGGTAAGTTTCAGCAAACAAATAAATGATAAGGTAGCAGATGAATTAATGGGTGTTGCTTACGACAATGGCATTAATTTTTTTGATAATGCAGAGGTATACGCTTTAGGCGAAAGTGAGAAAATGATGGGGAGAGTGTTGAAAAAGAAAAAATGGGATCGAACAAGCTATACCGTTAGTAGCAAAGCTTTTTGGGGTTGGAGGGGAAAAGAAAATAAACCCAATCAGACGGGATGCAGTCGTAAACATTTGATAGAAGCATGCGATGAGGCGCTGCAGCGTTTACAGGTAGATTATTTAGATATGTATTTCTGCCATAGGCCAGACAAGAACACACCTGTTGAAGAAACTGTTTGGGCCATGAATCACCTGATACAACAAGGTAAAATAATGTATTGGGGAACCAGTGAATGGAGTGGCGTTGAGATCATGGAAGCGCATACCGCAGCACAACATTACCGACTGATCGGTCCTACAATGGAACAGTCGCAATACAATTTATTTGAACGGAACAAAATAGAAAATGAATTTCTGCAGATATTCAAGAACGTAGGCTTAGGCACTACCATCTGGAGCCCGCTTGCATCAGGGCTTTTGAGTGGTAAGTATAATGATGGCATACCTAAAAACAGTCGGTTTGCTTTACAAGGTTTTGACTGGCTAAAGGATAGATGGGTGGCAGATGATAAATTAAAAAAAGTTAAAAAACTGAGTGAGCTGGCGGCTAAGATGGGAGTTAGTACCGCAGCATTAAGTATTGCCTGGTGTATTAAAAATCCGAATGTAAGCACTGCTATTTTAGGGGCAACAAAAAAACAGCAACTGCTAGATAATTTAAAAGCATTAGATGTATTACCCTTGCTTACGCCTGACGTATTGGAAAAAATAGAAACAATTATGAAAACAAAACCGGTACTACCCGAATTTTAAAATGAGTCAGATTATTATCTACGGCATTCCCAATTGCGATACCATAAAAAAGACATTGGATTGGTTCAAACAACATAATGTTGAATATAAGTTTCACGATTATAAAAAATCCGGTATTACAAAAGAAAAACTGAAACAATGGTGTAAGCAGGTAGGCTGGGAAACAATATTGAATAAAAAGAGCAGCACATGGCGGGGACTTACGCCAGGGGAGCAGGCTAAAATCACCACACAGGCAGCCGCAATAGAGTTAATAGCAGCAAATACAAGTATTATAAAACGTCCGGTAATTGAAAATAATACCCAAATCAGTATAGTTGGATTTGACGTAATAAAATACAATGAACTATTTTTGTAAATCTTACTAAAGAGATATTTTACATTAACCGTCAAAAAATAAACAATGAAACGTAACGCAACTGCCGTTTGGAACGGCTCCGGTAAAGAAGGCAATGGTCATCTAACCACACAAAGCACCACATTGAACAAAACACAATATTCTTTCAATTCCCGTTTTGCAGATGGCGTAGGTACTAATCCCGAAGAATTAGTAGCAGCCGCACATGCCGGATGTTTCAGTATGAAATTGAGTTTTGTTTTGGGAGCTGCAGGTTTTACTCCTGATGTAATCGAAACAAAATGCGACATTACTTTGGAAGAAGGCACCATTACCAATTCTCATTTAACGGTAGCCGCTAAAATACCCGGTATCAATCAGGAACAATTTGAAGCAGCAGTAGCTGATGCAAAAACAAATTGTCCGATATCTAAATTATTGAATACTAATATTACTCACGAAGCTGTATTAGGATAAAAGTTGAAAAGGTTTAAAACGTTTAACATCAAACGTTTTAAACCTTTTTTAATGCATCGCCTCCGACAGGTCTATCTTCGCTTTTTTATTTCCTTTTACTACCAGCACAAACGGAACACAGATCAAAAACAGAATACCTAGGTAAAGAAATACATCCATGTATGAAAGTACTGCCGCCTGTTTAGTTACAATGTGATCCATTGCAGTGTAACTACTTTTCAACGCTTGTTCTGAAGGTATTCCTTTATTCATAAAATTATGCTGCATACCCTGGATCCTTTGTTGTACCGCAGGGCTATTTACATCCAGATTACTGATGAGCGCATTTCTATGAACCATATTCTGACGAGACATGAATGTAGTAATCAATGCCACACCAAAAGAACCTCCCAGTTGTCGCATCATACCAGTGAATGCTGCACCTTGTCCAATCTCCTGCCCCTTAAGTGTAGACAGAGATAAAGCAGTAATGGGTATAAATAACATACCTAATCCAACACCTCTTACGATCAGCATCCAAAAGAAATTACTTGAATCTGTATCAGGCGTTAAAATAGAATAACCCCAAAAAGTAAATATCGAAAATGCGATCATACCTGCAGCTACCAGGTATTGTTGGGGCACACCTTTTTGCAATAGTTTACCAATGATCGGCATCATCACTGCAGTAGTAAGCGCTGCCGGAACCATCAACATACCAGCCTGCTGTGCTGTCCAACCCAAAATAGACTGTGTATATAATGGTATGATAAAGGTTGAGCCATATAACCCAAATCCCATGATAAATGAAAGGATGGTACCAACTCTCAGATTCCCGTTTTTCAACACACGTAACTCAACTATCGGGTTCTTAAATCTCAATTCTCTCCATATAAAAAAATATAATCCAAGTGCTGCAGCAACTGCCAGATACAAGATCGTACTGCTGTTAAACCAATCGTCATCCTGCCCTTTTTCTAGTACGTATTGCAAAGAACCCACTGTGATTGCTAGTAAACCAATGCCCAACCAGTCAATATCTGCTGCTTTACTTTTTTCGCCATATTTAGGACTGCGAACATACTGTAGCGTTAGTAATGTTGCTACCACGCCTAAAGGAATGTTGATATAGAAAATATAAGGCCATGAGGCATGGTCAACAATAAACCCACCTAAAGGGGGGCCAAGCGTAGGGCCAATAATAACACCTAAACCGTAGATGGCCTGGGCCATACTTCTTTTCTCCGGTGGATAGCTTTCGGTGATAATTGTTTGTGAAGTAACTAACAATGCTCCGCCACCAACACCTTGTAAAAAACGGAAAGCCACCAACTCCCAGATGCCTGTTGCATTACCACATAAAAATGAACAGACAGTAAAAAGAATAATAGAAGCTGCGAAATAATTCCTTCGTCCAAATTGTACAGATAACCAACTGGTCATAGGAACAATGATCACGTTACCAATTGCATAAGCAGTAATAACCCAACCAACTTCTGTAAGTGTAGCCCCCAGCGTTCCACGCATGTCGTTTAATGCCACATTCACAATAGTGGTATCTACAATTTCAAGCAAAGCACATAGTATAGCCGTGATCGTTATGATCACACGTCTTCCTCCATACTCCACCAATGATTCCATTTGTTGCATATTGAATTGCCCCCATCTCCGCCGTGGCGGATATTTAATTTTTTTAATTATGTACCAAACTGCATCACTTTACTCCCCTTCAGTGGCGTCATGCATTTGCCGATGTTAAATCGGCATCCCGAATTTATTTCGGGACTTGTACATTTTTTCTATGTTCATCAAAACGTCAAAGTGTTATATTCTTCCCGGTTCCCTCTTTAGGGGGCGGCTGGGGTGTTTATAAATGCACATCCACCGCTACATTCATACCAGGTCTTAATTCTTTTACCAAAGAATCTGTATGATTATTAAATTCTATTTTAACAGGTAAACGTTGTACTACTTTTACAAAATTTCCACTGGCATTATCAGGAGGTAGCAAAGCAAAGCGGCTGCCTGTTGCAGGAGAAAAAGATGTTAATGTGGCTTCAAAAGGATGACTCGGAAATGCATCAACATGTACGGTTACCTTTTGACCGATACGCATTTTTTCGAATTGCGTTTCTTTGAAATTTGCAACTACCCACACATCATTACTCAATACAATACTGAACAATGATTGTCCTTGTTGTACCAGTTGCCCTTCCTGCACATTTACTTTTGATACCAATCCACTTTCCTGGGCAACCACTACAGCATACGAAAGATTTAATTTAGCTTCTGCAACTTCTACTTCTTTTTGTTTAATAACAGCTCCTGCTACATTTATTTGAGAAGAGGTGGCATTGCTTTGAGAAGCGACTGCATTGGTTTGTTGCGATACCTGGTTCTTTTGTTGTACCAATATCTGTAACTGACGTTCAGCAGTTTGTTTGGCAGCATCTGCCTGTTCAAATTGTTGTTGAGTAATAGAATGATCTTTTATCAGGTTAGCATATCTGTTATAGTCCTGTGTAGTACGCCATACATTTACTTTGGCTGCTTCTATTTGCGCATCTACAGTGTATACACCCGCTTGTGCACTGGTAATATTTGATTTAGACGCATTGGTTGTTGCTTGAGCTGCACCTAAATTACTTTGTGCGGTTGCTAATGCGGCTTCCGCCTGTTGTAGTTTTAAGGCAAGATCTCTATCGTCTAAAATTAAAAGAGTATCCCCTTTTTTTACGATCTGATTATCTTTTACACGTACTTCTTTTACATAACCACCTACTCTTGGAATTACAGGGCTTATGTTCGCTTCTATCTGAGCATCATCAGTTTCTTCGTGATGTTTGGCGTGCTGATATTTGGTTAATCCAAACCAGGTGCCACCAATTACAAGCAAGGCCAAAACTATGATAAAGGTTTTGTTGCTTTTTTTGGGAGCTCCGTTCTTTTGGTTATTCCCATTAGTTTCATTAGTATTCTGTGCCATAATTATATTTTTATTGATTTTATTCTGAGTATTTATTTTGCGTCATTTAAAATTCCAGCGGCCTGCAATAACCTGTTGTATGCCAAAAACGAATCCGCTTTTGCATTGGTTACACTTAATTTTGCTTGCAGCAATGCAACATCTGCGTCTAACAATTCAGTTGTAGTAGACAATGCATTATCATATTTGTTTTTGGTGATGCGGTAATTTTCGGTAGCCTGCAACACTGATTTTTCGTACACTTCGATCTTTTTTACACTTACCAGGTAGTTTTGGTACGTTTGATTGATCTGCAAACGAATATTGTCATTCAGTATATCCTTGTTGGCTTCTACTTGTTTTATTCTTGCTTCTGCCTGTTGAATTTTTGTTTTGTTCTTCCATAGTGATGCAATATTGTACTTAACACCAACACCGACATTTACAGCATTATAAACGGTTAAAAACTTTGGAATATCTGCAGCAACATATCCTGCGGTTAAAGCAATAGAAGGGTATCGGTCACTTTTAGCAATTTTAATTCCGAGGTCTGCAGCTTTTTTTCTTAATGCGATAGCATTGATGTCTTTACGGTTTTGTATAGCATCCTGCTCATATTCATCAATGGTTTTAATGGTAGTGGGTAATTCCAATCCGGTTTTGTCAGGAATCAATATTGTTTGCTCTGGTAATCCCATCATGATGTTCATGTTTACACACGCCACTTTGTAATTACTTTCCGCATCCAACAATGTCAGTTCAATATTCGAGGATTGTAATTCAACTTTTAGCAGATCATTTCTTGGGATCAAACCATTTCTTTCAAGATTGGTAAAATCTTTTACTCTTTGTTGAGATTGCTCCAGGTTTTCCTTCACCAAACTAATAGCCTGGTGCGCTTTAAATAGATTGATACAGGCATTTACAATATTAAATACCACCGCATCATGATCGTTGTCGGCATCTAACTTAATAGCCTGCTCAAGATATTGTGCTGATTGAATACCGTATTTTAATTTGCCTCCTGTGTATAATGGAAGCGATGCGTTAAGCATACCATACATTGCCTGGTTAACATTTGGCCCGCCGCTCCCGCCACTGGTATCAGAACCACCTTTAAGATTAATGACCGGTTTGATTGGTAAATACAAATAAGATGCACTTACGCTTGCTTCGGGTAATCGATGCTCTTCAGCTTCTTTTACATTAGCGGCGGCTTCCCGGATTTTAGCCTCATTTAATTTTAACAACTTGCTGTTTTTTAAACCCAGATCAACTGCTTCATGCAAGGTGATATTTCTTGTTTCCTGTGCCGACAAAGATTGCAGGCTCAGGAAACTGATGGAGAGTATTATTAATTTATGCTTCATGAGTTAATGTTGCTTTGAAAATGAATTTTAATTGAGTGCTGAGTTTTTTCTTTATCAATTTTTGAAATTGTTCATCAGGCATATCCTGAAGATTATTGATTTCCCGATAAAACCGTTGGGTGGCGATCATATGGGTTACAGTGCCAACCAATACAGCCATCAGCATGGGAACATCAATATTTTTTGCAAATTCACCGGTTTTTTGCCCTTCATGTATGAGCTGTTTTACCAGCTGTTGATTTTGTTTTTTGAAATGATGGATCAGCTCATGTGTAACGCCTCTTTTATTAGTTACCTGTTCACTCATCATGATCTTATGAAAACATTGCTGGTTTTGAAATTTATTGATATAATAATCAATGAGTACGTTCACTTTTTCTAATGTTGAGAGTTCTTTATTGTGCAGAATGTCTTCCAGTTTTTTGGCTGAATCCATAGCTCGGTGAGTAAACAGTGCTTCCAGTAATTTTTCTTTGGATCCAAAATAATAGGATATCATCGCTACATTGACACTGGCTTCATCAGCAATATCTCTGACAGAAGTTCCATCAAAACCCTTGTCTGCAAAGAGCTTTTCTGCCGTTTGAATGATTTGTAATTGCTTTTCGTTGTATTCCATGGTTGTTGTTTAAAACACAAAGTTAAACAAACGTTTAATATTAATCAAACATTTGTTTAATTTTTTTGTTTAACTTGCAGCTTAAATAAACAGTTGTAAAATTTTGTTTATTTATATTGTATTATTCTTTAAATACTTTTTTATGATAGCACAGAATAAAGTTTGGTTCATTACAGGTGTATCATCAGGCTTGGGCCGTCACCTGGCTGAAGAAGTGGCAAAATCCGGAAATATTGTTATTGGAACTGTAAGAAAGCAGGAACAATTAGCCGGAATAAATGATCTGTTAAAAGGGAAAACCTTTGGTTATTTACTAGATGTAAATGATCATCAGCAGGTAAATGAAACAATACATGCGGTAGTAAATGAATTCGGACAAATTGATGTACTGGTTAATAATGCAGGATACGGTTTAATGGGAGCGATCGAAGAAACATCCATGGAAGAGGCAAGGGCACAAATGGAAACAAATTTCTTTGGTGCGTTGGCGGTTACCCAGGCGGTGTTGCCTGTGATGCGTAAACAAGGATCAGGTCATATCGTTCAGATCTCATCGCAAGCAGGAATTTCGGCCAACCACGGACTGGGCATTTATAATGCCAGTAAGTTTGCTTTGGAAGGTTTCAGCGAAGCTTTATATAAAGAAGTATTGCCATTGGGTATAAAAGTTACCTTGGTAGAGCCTGGTCCTTTCAGAACAGAATGGGCGGGAGCATCTATGAAGTTTGCCGAAAAAACGATTGAAGCATATGCAGATACCGCCGGAAGGTTAAAGCAGTACATTCAAAGTATCAGTGGCAATCAACCGGGTGATCCGATAGCAGGGGCACATTCAATCATGAAAATTGTAGCTGCAGAAAACCCTCCACTAAGATTAGCGTTAGGTAAACTTGCGGTAGAGACTTTAAGAAAAAAAGCAGATTGGATAAAACAGGAAGTGGCAGATTGGGAAAAGGTGTCTGCAGATGCGGATTATAAAAACTAATAATAGTCTGACCTTTGGTCCGGTCAAATTGTTTAGATTTGGTAAAACATCTTGCCATGTCATTTAAAAACAAAACAGTTTTAATTACAGGAGCTTCTCGTGGAATTGGCAAAGCTATTGGCTTACGCCTTGCTGCCGAAGGTGCTAATATTGTAATTGCCAGTAAAAGTGTAGAAGAAAATCCCAAATTGGGAGGCACCATTTTTTCTGCTGCCGCAGAAATGGAAGCTGCAGGAGGGAAGGCATTGGCTGTGCAATGTGATATACGTTTTGAAGACCAGATTCAGCAGGTTGTTGACAAAACAAAGGAAACCTTCGGTGGTTTAGATATTCTTATTAATAACGCCTCTGCTATTAATTTATCTAATACTGAAACAGTGGATCCAAAGCGGTATGATCTGATGTATGATATTAATGTAAGAGGAACTTTTATGGTAAGCAGAGCCTGTATACCATTGTTAAAAAAAGGCACGAATGCACATATCCTTACATTGTCTCCTCCAATAAATATGGATATGAAATGGTTTGCTAACCATCTTGCCTACACGATAAGTAAGTACAATATGAGTATGATTGCGTTGGGATTGGCAGCGGAACTTAAAAAATATGCTATTGCAGCTAATGCATTGTGGCCACGTACTACGATTGCTACAGCCGCAGTGCAGAATTTATTAGGTGGAGAAGCCTTAATGAAAATGAGTCGTACACCAGATATCATTGCAGATGCTGCGTACTATATTTTATCAAAACCATCTGCAATATGTACTGGGAATACTTTTATTGATGAAGAAGTACTTGCAAAAGAAGGGATTACAGACCTCGGTAAGTATAGCGTAACTCCCGGAGGGCAGTTGTATACAGATCTGTTTGTGTAACAGTATCTTGTTAAATAATTTCTAATATCCACTGTTTTTTGATGAACGGCGATTACTTAAGCTGTAGTAAAATTATCTTCGTCGGGTAAAGGTCTGCCGGGAAAAGACGTTGCCAATTCAATCGACTTATTTGATGCTTACTAAAATATACACTTTATTGTTTTGTGCTATTCTGACTGCCGGAGTTTATGGTCAGACAGTAAAGAGAGAGTTGAAGATAACTCGTATAGTTAATTCCATAAAAATCGATGCAGAATTAGATGAAACAGATTGGAGCAATGCTCAAATAGCCACTCATTTTATTGAATTACGTCCCACACCATTCAGGCAGGAAGATTCTGCCAATGCCACTAAAATATATTTATTGTATAAAAATGATGGGATCTATATTGGTGGATATTGCCATGAAAGAAATAAAGACAGCATAGCTGCTGAATTGTCTGGAAGAGACGGTTTTGGTAACAATGATTTTGTCGGAGTTATTTTTGATACTTACTATGATAGGTTGAATGGCTTTGAGTATTTCATTACTCCGTTGGGCGAGCAATGGGATGCAAAAATGTCGTCAGGAGGTAATGAGGATTTTAGTTGGAATGCGGTATGGAAGAGTGCTGCAAAATTGCAAAAAGACGGATGGAGCTTCGAAATGTTTTTGCCATATTCAGCTATACGTTTTGGAAAAAAACAACAACAGGACTGGGGATTTAATGTGGTACGTCGCCGGCAAAAATCTGGTCAGCAATTATTCTGGCAACCTATTGATCCTACAGTAAATGGGTTCTTATCACAAGAAGGATTATTAAAAAACCTGGAAAATATTAAACCTCCGGTACGATTACAATTCTCTCCTTATTTTTCTGCTTATGTAAATAGAGACGGGCTTACAAAAAATAATACGACACAACTGAACGGAGGAATGGATGTAAAATACGGGATCAATCAGGCGTTCACTTTGGATATGACGTTGATACCGGATTTTGGGCAGGTAGTGACAGATAATCGTATTTTAAATCTTTCTCCTTTTGAACAAAAGTTTTCAGAAAACAGGTCATTTTTTACAGAGGGGACCGAGTTGTTTAATAAAGGGAATCTTTTTTACAGCAGAAGAATTGGTAATTCGTTTCCAATACATTACGGTGACGCATACACTTCTTTGGGGGCAAATGAAAATGTTGTAAAAAATCCGGGACAAAGCAAATTGTTGAATGCAACTAAATTAAGCGGTCGTACACAAAGAGGGCTGGGGATTGGCGTGTTGAATGCACTTACTAATACACAGTTTGCAACCATTGCAGATACAGTTACACAAAACAGGAGAAAATTTGAGACAGATCCATTGACGAATTATAATGTATTTGTTTTAGATCAAACACTTAAACATAATAGCAGCATTTCTTTTGTGAATACTAATACATGGCGTAGCGGCCCGGATTATGACGCCAATGTAAGTTCAGCTCTTTTTAATTTTAATGATAAAACAAATACCTGGAATGTTGGAGGTAATATTAGTATAAGCAATCTTTTTGGTAAAGAGGGTAAGGATATTACAGGGTATGCTCATGGTCTTTATTTTGGTAAAACAAGTGGTAAGTTCAATTTTAATGTATGGCAAGAGTTGAGTAATGATAAATATGATAAAAGTGATCTCGGTTATTTTACTAATAACAATACAATGGATCAGGGTATATGGATGGCATATAACTGGAATAAACCAAAGGGCTGGTACAATTACTTTAAACTAAATTGGGAAGTGTGGTATGGCAGGCTTGTGTCTCCGATCGATCTTTTACGAAGAAGAGAAATGATGTATCAGAATGCAGGAGGGAATATTAATTTCAATGCACAAATAAAAAATCTTTGGACTTTTGGCGCTACACTGGATTTTGGCCTTCCTTACAATGATTTTTATGAGGCAAGATCTCATGGCAGAGTATTCCAAAATAAGGGCAGAGTTGGCCTAAGTGGATGGTGGAGTAGTAATGCAGCAAAAAAACTATCATGGGGAGGTAATTTCTTCACAGGTACGGGTAGTGTATTTCAACGAACAAGTATTAATGGCGGATTGTATGGTAAGATAAGATTCAATAGTAAGTTTTCTGTTGATTATACAGTAAACATAGAGAATTATAATAATCAGCCGGGCTGGGCCTACACTGGCTATACCAATAATTCTGCACTTTTAGATACGGTGATCTTTTCAAGAAGAAAACTGAATATCGTTGAAAATATATTCAATGTTAAATACAGCTTTAATAACAGAATGTGGCTTACATTGAGAGCGAGGCATTATTGGAGTAAGGTTGATCCTCTGCAATTCTATGAATTAGACAAATATGGAATTTTACAAACACCGAGTACGCCATTCACTAAAAATGTTAATCAGAATTATAATTTTTTGAGCATTGATATGGTGTACAACTGGCAGTTTGCTCCGGGCAGTTTCTTCAGTATTGTATGGAAAGATGTTTCAGAAAATTTTTATAATACATTCGAGAAAAATTATTTCCACAATCTGGGTAGAACAATCGGCAGGCCGGGGTATAATAACAACAATGAATTAAATAGCCTTTCCCTGAAAGTTATTTATTTTCTTGATTATCTTTCTTTACAAAAAAATAAGAAAGGGTAGGAGAATTAAACTATTCTCCTGTTTTCTCAGGCCTCATCATCGGGAAGAATAATACATCTTGTATCGAATGCTGATTGGTTAACAACATAGCAATTCTGTCTATCCCAAATCCAATACCACTTGTAGGTGGCATACCATATTCTAATGCACGTAAAAAATCATGATCGATAAACATGGCCTCATCATCACCACGTTCCATTAGTTTTACCTGGTCTTCAAAACGCTCTCTTTGTTCGATCGGATCATTCAATTCACTGTATGCATTCGCAATTTCTTTGCCATTACACATTAGTTCAAAACGTTCTACCAGTCCCGCTTTGCTACGGTGTTTCTTTGTAAGCGGACTCATCTCTACCGGGTAGTCTGTAATGAATGTAGGCTGTATATAATTTCCTTCGCATTTAGAACCAAATATTTCATCAATTAATTTTCCTTTACCCCATTTTTCATCTGCATGTATATGTAATTGTCTGCACACATCTCTAATACCGGCTTCGTCCATTTCACTGATATCAAAACCTGTATGTTCTTTAATAGCATCATACATCGTTATTCTTTTGTATGGGGCTTTAAAATCAATTTCTTTGTCTCCTACTAATACTTTGGATGTGCCGTTGGTCGCAATGGCTGCTTTTTCGAGCATAAGTTCTGTAGTGTCCATCATCCACTCATAATCTTTGTAGGCTACATAAAATTCCAGTACGGTAAATTCAGGATTGTGTGTGCGGTCCATGCCTTCATTGCGGAAGTTTCGACTGAATTCATATACCCATTCAAAACCGCCTACTATCAATCTTTTTAAATACAATTCATTGGCAATACGCATGTACATAGGCACATCCAATGCATTGTGATGTGTAGTGAAAGGCCTTGCTGCCGCACCTCCCGGAATGCTTTGTAAAACAGGAGTATCTACTTCCAATGCGCCCCGTTCGTTCAAAAACTCACGAATAGCATTGACCATTTTAGTACGTTTAATAAAAGTTTCTTTCACACCCGGATTGACTATCAGGTCTGCATAGCGCTGACGATACCTGAATTCAGGGTCAGTTACCTCGTCAAATGCTTCGCCATCTTTTTCTTTTACAATCGGCAACGGACGAAGTGATTTTGTAAGAATAGAAAATTCTCTGACGTGTATTGACGTTTCGCCTGTTTTTGTGGTGAACACATATCCTTTGATGCCAACGATATCTCCAATGTCCACTAATTTTTTCCAAACGGTTTGGTAAAGGGTTTTATCTTCTCCCGGACAAATATCATCTTGCTTGATATAAAATTGAATTTTACCCACTGCATCCTGTATCACAGCAAAATTAGCCTTGCCCATATCACGAACACTCATTATACGGCCGGCAACACACACATCTGCAAAGTCTGCCTTATTTTCTTCTCCTTTATAATTTTCCTTTATAGACACCGAAGTGGCATTAACAGGGTATAAGGCAGCTGGGTATGCATCAATACCTAATTTTTTCAGTTCCTCTAATTTTTCTCTGCGGATAATTTCTTGCTCAGATAAATGCTGTGTACTCATATTTTAAATAAAATGTGTGCAAAGATACTTTATGCAACCCATTTGCCCATAATTACTATCTATGTAATTAGAATTATACTTTGGCAGGGAACTTGCCTATATTTAATTATTAAAACATGATAAAATGAAGAAGATATTATTGATATGCTCGTTTGCAGCTATTTTTTCAAGTTGTGAAGAACTAAAACAAATAGCATCAGCCTCAGGAATAGGCGGCATAACAGAAAATGAAGCCGGACAAGGCATTAAAGAAGCGTTGGCGCAAGGTTTGACCAAATCTGTATTACAATTGAATAAGCAGGATGGCTTTTTTGGCGATGCTGTATATAAAGTTTTATTGCCTCCCGATGCTCAAAAAATTGGGAACACTTTGAGAGATCTGGGCTTTGGCAGTTTGGTGGACAAAGCGATTTTATCGATAAACCGTGGAGCAGAAGATGCGGCCGGGTATGCAAAACCCATCTTTGTTGACGCTATTAAGAATATGACCTTACAGGATGCGATTGGATTAGTAAGAAATGGGGATACCAGCGCCACACATTTTTTCAGGGAAAAAACCACAGCACAATTAATTGCTGCATTTACCCCGGTAATAAAGGCGTCTTTAGATAGAGTGGATGCTACGAAATATTACGGTGACCTGGTAAATAAATACAATAGCTTTCCAACTACATTTAAAAAAGTAAACCCTGATCTGACAAATTATGTAACGCAAAAGGCTACAAATGCGCTGTTTGATCTGGTTGCTAAAGAAGAGTTGAATATCCGCACAAACTTTGCAGCAAGAACTACAGATATTTTGAAGAAGGTGTTTGGAACTAAATGGTAGTTAATAATACTTGCCAGGCTTCTGTAATTTTCCCGTTTTCAATTAATTCATGTGCATAATGATGAATTTCTGTTTCCATATCGTTGGGATTGATGGAGTAGTATTGAATGATCTGTTTTAACCGGTCATCAGTAAAAGCGGCATCTATCGCAGGGATATCATCGATTGTAGATAATTGCTGCAAATTATTAGTAGTCAATATTTTACTTTGCCTTATAGAAAGAGGCAACATTTCTTCAGGTATCATAGTTTGTGCTGTGCGTTACCGTTAAAACAATAATGATTTTTTGACAAAGGTTATAATAACTTTTTGTAAAGTTTGATTATTTTTGCTAATATCAATTACACACCAAATGGAGTTCCAAAAAATTCATAATAAAGGTCAGGCGCAGTTATTTAAAAATAACTACCTGGAATACCTTACCAAAACTCACCCTTTAGTAATATGGGGTATGTATTTACCTGTATTAATTTTATTGCCATATTATTCATTCAATAGTTTGTCTTTTGATTGGATAAAAGTGGTGTTGGTTTTTTTGGGAGGCATGTTCTTTTGGAGTTTTTTTGAATATATAATGCATCGATTTGTTTTTCATTACGTGGCAGAAAGCGAAAGAGGAAAGAAAATAAATTATATCCTGCATGGTAATCATCATGAATACCCAAGAGATAAGGAAAGATTATTTATGCCGGCAGCCCCAAGTTTAATTATTTCTTCTGTACTTTTTTTATTAATGTATTTGGTGTTAGGGAAAAATGTATTTCCTTTTTTTCCGGGATTTATGTTTGGTTATTTGATATATGGAAGTATGCATTATGCCATACATGCCTGGAATCCTCCTTTCAAATGGATGAAAGGGTTATGGCGCAATCACCACTTACATCATTACAAACAACAGCAAAAAGGTTTTGGAGTGAGCAGCACTTTGTGGGATCATGTATTTGGTACTATGTTCGACCTGAAAAATATTAAAGATGATAAAGAAAAAGTGCAGGAATTAATGTACAAATAATCGTCACCACTTTTCGTCTTCATTGATGTTATTATCCCGTCTGCTGAATTGTTGACGGGATTTTATTTTCTGTAATTCCCTTTCAATAATTGCATTGGCAATTATTTTTCCTGCATCGTCATTATTCTCTTTCAATAATTGTTTTAGTTTGTGTTCACTTACATCAATTCGATAAAGTATAGAAACCAGTTTTTCGAAATTTGTTTTTATAAGATGATTGACATGCATTGCCAGCAACCTTTGTAATTCTTCAAAAGAGAGTTGTTCGGGCAAACTTATCGCCAGGTCTTTGTTGATGCCTTTTATGATTTCCTGCTGCATTAATAATGTTCTATTACGCCCAGTCCGAATAAAGCAAAGTCGTATTTTACCGGATCAGTTCTGTCCAATTTACGCAATTCGCCGGTAAGTTCCAGCGCTGCTTGCCAATCATTTTGTTTTCTGGTTAATAACCCCAGCTTTTTAGCAACTCTAATTACGTGTACATCTAAAGGGCAAATTAATTGAGCCGGTTTAATATTATTCCAAATACCCAGATCAACTCCTTTATTGTCATTACGAACCATCCAACGCAGGTACATATTCAATCTTTTGCAGGTTGATTTTTTTGCCGGGGAAGAAATGTGTTTTCTCGTTCTGTCAGGCACATCATCTAACGAGAAAAAATAATTATAAAACTCGACCAATCCGTTTTCGATGGTGATATCTTTCTTTTTTACACCTTTGCTAAAAGCAGATTCGAGAGAATTGTTGTGATTATAATGCTGTTTGAAAAATTCAACAAAGTACAATACATCGGTAGCATTAAAGGTACGGTGTTTAAATTTTTCTAATTTTTTAAGATCTGTAGAGGTATGGTGTAGACAAAATTCATATGGAGCATTATCCATCAGTTGCAGCAATTCATTGCTTTTATTAATGATGGTAGTTCGATTTCCCCAGGCAAATATTGCTGCAAAAAAACCGGCGATCTCAATATCTTGTTTAGCAGAAAATCGATGAGGAATTAAAACGGGGTCCTGTCCAATAAAAGAAGGTTGATTATATAAATCAACCTTACTATTTAAAAATTTTATGAGGGAGTTATTCATTATCTCTTTTTTTTCTTTTCCGGAGCAGCATTGTATAAATTGATTGCTGCGGCATAAGCTCTGCCGGCTTTTGCTCTTCTTCTGAATACATTCAATCCCAGATTAACCCAACCTGCCGGTACAAGGGCTACCCCAATATAACCCGTTGTTAATTTTGCATTTGGATTTGGGTTAGAAGTTTTTACTGCCGGGTCGGTGGCCATTAATATGCAACCTCCGATAATAGCGCCCCAACTAATCAAACGGTGCATTTTTATTTTCTTAGAATATTGTTGTGATATGATAGCTTGGTCATAGGCATCACTATTATCTTCCACCCATTCTGCTAAGGTACCCACGCTGTTAAGGCCAACTAACCTATAGTCGTCGCTTCCAACTTTTCTTATATAGTAGTTGGTATTATAATGAGTACTCCAGCGTCCTGTTGTTGCATCATAACTTTGTGACGTAGAAACTTTCCTGAATACATGTAGTCTTGGACCTGTTAGTGCACGAGTAAGGTCGCCTGCGATATTTGTGTATAAGCCTGAAGCATCCTGATATTCACGAATATCTTTCGATTTAAATTCTTGTCCGTTGATGACATACAGTGTTGGCTTAAATATTTTTCTCTCATTTTTAGTAGTAACAGTGTCTCCGGCAATCAGTTCACCATTTTTGGGTCTTATAAAAGCTTTGTAATCGGGGTTTTTTGCTTTATTGCTATCGTATGCAATAGGGAACTGACTTTTGCATGACCCAAATAATACGATCAGGCACAGATAGAAAAAATTCTTCATTGTTTTTCTTGATGTTGTTATATTGATTAATTGGTTACATATTATCCAATCGCCTGCTGCAGATCTTCTATTAAATCATCAACATCTTCAATTCCTACACTCAATCTGATCAAACCGTCGCTTAAGCCATTTTTTATTCTTTCTTCTCTTGGTATGGAAGCATGTGTCATACTGGCTGGATGATTGATCAACGATTCAACTCCGCCTAAACTTTCAGCCAGAGAAAATATTTTAGTGCCTGATAAAACTTTGTTGGCTGTATCAATACTTTCATCTTTCAGCGTAAAACTTATCATTCCACCAAAGCCTCTCATTTGTTTTTTGGCAACAGCAAAACCTGCATTGTCTTCAAAACCCGGCCAATAAACTCTTGCCACTTTAGGATGTTTCCGGAGCCAGTGTGCTATCTTTTCTCCATTCTCACAATGTCTTTGCATTCTGACATGGAGTGTTTTTATGCCTCTTAATACTAAAAAACAATCCTGCGGCCCGGGTACAGCGCCACAACTTTTTTGGATGAAATATAATTTCTCTCTCAATGTTGCATCGTTCATCATCAAACATCCCTGTATAACATCACTATGGCCGCCTAAATATTTTGTAGCAGAGTGCATTACAATATCAGCTCCAAGAGTTAATGGATTTTGCAGGTAAGGCGATGCAAAAGTATTGTCAACACAAAGAATAATATTATTTTTTTTTGCAATCGATGCTACGGCTTCAATATCTGTGATATTCATCAGTGGATTGGTAGGCGTTTCAATCCATATCAATTTTGTATTTGGAGAAATTGCTTTATTTATATTATTGCTATCAGAAGTGTCAACATAAACGAATTTTATATTGTACCGTTCCCACACTTTCGTGAATAACCGATAGCTACCACCATACATATCATTAGCTGCGATGACTTCATCACCCGGGTTTAATAATTTAATGACAGCGTCAGTGGCTGCAACCCCGCTGCTAAAGGCCAGTGCATATTTGCCATTTTCAATAATGGCCAATGCATCTTCCAAGGCCTTACGGGTAGGGTTTTGGCTACGGGCATATTCGTATCCTTTATGTTGCCCCGGAGCAGATTGTACGTAGGTAGATGTTTGGTAGATCGGTGTCATTATTGCCCCTGTACTTGGGTCAGGCTCGGCGCCTGCATGAATGATCTTGGTAGCTAATTTCATAGTAAATATTTTAAAAAAAGAAATACATTTTATAATAATTGTGCAGCACACAAATATCTCCAGTCAAAATTATCTGCATCATGTGCTGCCATAGGAACGATCTTATTGTTGAGTACGGAAGGCGATAAAATTTTTTCAGCTACGAGTTTCTTTTTAGCCTCATGTATATACTCCATCAACTTCTTGTTATGCATCCATTCTTGTTGGGGAGGTTCATATCCTACTTTATCTTTTCTCCAAACTATTGCATCAGGTAAATTTTTCTCCATTGCTTTGCGTAAGAGCCATTTTGTCCAGCCGTCGTGTATTTTAAAATTTGAAGGAAGAGAGAAAATGAATTCGACTAACTCATGACTTAAAAAAGGCAATCTAACTTCTGTGCCATGTGCCATACTGTTTCTGTCAGCGTATCGAAGCAGCTCCTCTAACCCCATTTGTGTTGTGTTGTAGTAAAGAAGATCATTCAGTTTTGTAACGATAGGTTTATAAATACCCTCCAAACCTCTGCCGGCCAATGAAGCAGAAAATTCTCTGTTAATATTTCTATTATAAATCATTTTCCGGTATTCATTTTTTTCTAAAAAAATGGCAATATGTGATGGGAAGTAGGAAGCGATATAGTTTCTTATTCCCCAATCAAATGAAAAATTATTTTCTTTAAAGATGCGGATGTCATTTTTTAACTGTTTGAATTTTCCTCTGCCAATCAATTGTTGTAAATGCCAGTGGATATATTTATGATACCCCCCTAAAGTTTCATCTGCTCCTTGTCCATCCAATAAAACTTTTGTTTTATGCTTTGCGGCTAATTCAAAAACTTTGTATTGTAAAAAAATACTTGATGAAGGAAAAGGTTCTTCCTGGTGATAGCAAAGTGTTTCAAAGTTTTTGATCAACTCATCTGCCGAAGGTGTAATCTGAAAATTATCTACATTAAAATTGGTCGCAATTTCAGCAATATATTTCGATTCGTCTTTTTCAAAACCAGGAAAAACTGCAGAAAAAGTTTTCAAGCGATCTCCATTGGCTTTCAATTTACTGACCACCGCTACAATTGATGAGCTGTCGAGCCCGCCGCTTAAGCTGGTGCCGACAGGAACATCGCTTCTTAATCTTCTATTAATAGAGTGATTAAATAGTTCGGTAAATTTTACAATGGCTTCTTTTTCTGTGTAATTAATTTCTTTTTCTTTATTAAGATCCCAATAACTTAAAATAGAAAGTTGTCCTGTAAAGGGAGAAAAACTCAGATAATGTGCAGGAGGTAAAGAGTAGATGTTTTCAAAAAATGTTTCTTTTTTTTCTTTTACGTTTTGTACATGTCCCAACGTAAGGTAATTAAGCAGCATTTTTGGGTCTGGCTTTTTTTCAATGCCAATTGCCCATAATGCTTTCATCTCACTGGCAAATGCAAGGTGCCCGTTTTCTTCATAATAATAAAATGGCTTTTCGCCGAAACGATCTCTAGCAGCAAATAGTTTTTTCTTTTTATCATCCCAAATGGCAAAAGCAAACATACCGTCGAAGTGCTGTAGGCAATCCGATTTCCAATAATCATACGCAGCCAATATAACTTCTGTATCTGATTGTGATGCAAAGCTATAGCCATGTTTACGTAATTCTTCCCTAACCTCAATATAATTATAGATCTCGCCATTATAAACAATGGTATACCTGTTTAAGTAATGCATGGGTTGGGCTCCTGCATTACTTAAATCAATAATAGAAAGTCTCCGATGAGCAAATCCCATATTACCATCATCGTTGATCCAATATCCTTCACTATCGGGTCCACGGTGGGCAATTGTGTTGGCCATTGAATGTAATAAACCTTCGTTTACGACTAAAGAGTTAGGTGAAATGATTCCTGCAATTCCGCACATAATGTAAATATCCAAAAAAAATCCCGGCATAAAGCCGGGCTGTAAAAATATTATTGAAAGTTTTAAAAAACAATCGGTAAAGCTACTTTCACATCATCCCAGGCTATTTGGAGATTAGCGCCGGTCAATGATTTTTCAAACACCATAGAAAAGGCTTCTGTTATATCAGCTTGTCTTTGTACAGGCACGTCGTATCTAAGCAGGTCTTTTGACTGATTGTATTTGAATGCACCCCAAGTATCGGTTTCTTTGTTTATGATGATCGTCCATTTATTCGTATCGGGGATACAGTACAAAGTGTATCGTCCTTTTTTTACTTTGGTGCTGCCAATCTTTACAGGTTTAAAAAATTCAATTTCAGTTGCTTCATTGGCTCCCAGGCGCCATACTTTTCCATACTCCACCAATTCACTGAATATAACCCTGCTGTTTTTTTGCGGACGACTGTATATCACTCTTGCTACAGGAGTTTCTGTTGTTTTGTCCTGTATTTTTAATACGGGGTAAGCATCAGGATAATAGCACATATCCATTGGTGATTTATCGATCGGAGAAAATTTTGCTTGAGCAAAAACTGCAGAGGTAAACAGGCAGCAAATGGCTACTATAAGTTGTTTCATTATTTTTTTATTACAAATATAGGGCAATCAATTTTTTAAAATTGCTGCAAATGATGAGCGGCGAATTTTTTTACATCAGCAAAAAAATTATTATAACAATGCTGTATTTCCAGGTAGTGGTTGTTGAAAATGTTAAATGCTATTGCAGACTCGTTCAGGTAGGTAGCCCTGCGAACCAATCCGCCAAAACTTTTTTCAATTCCATCTCTGTATTGATAGTTGTATAACCAGTTTTGCGACTGCATATATGGAAGCATTTGCTGAAATCTATTGGGTAGTACTACTTTTTCATTTTGGAGGGTTAAATAAGTTTTTTGAGCGAATTCATTCAAGGCTTTTTCATTCTCAAATTCGTTTGTGTCATTAGCCAAAAAATGATCATATACTACATCTACAAAGGCACCTGCATACAAACGGTAATCTTTTTTAAAAAATTGTTTTGCCTGATGGGTGGCGGGGTGATTGTCGGTAAACTCATCTATGGCTCGGTGTAACATGATCCCATTCTGTATCTCTATCGGATAATCGAATTTTTGTTTGCCTTTTACAAAATCACTGATCATATTGCCGATAAGCAACTGCGGTTGATTGAAAGATAAATATGCATGCGCCAGATAATTCATATATACCACCAGTTGGGTATTGTAAAGCAAGTCATTTTTACTCATTTTTACTAAAATTATTTAGTATGAAATGGTTGTTATTTTTTGTGCCTTGTTTATTTCAAGGAATAGTTGTTGCACAAAACAAAGAAGAGATTAAAGTAATATCGACTGATTCTCTTAAAAAATACAAGATCGGTGTGTCAAAGGATAGCACTAAAATATATTATGTTAAAAAAGGGGCGGTTTATTCGGACAAAATGAGTGCCTGGGAAAAGGTAGGGTTCTTTGCAGATATGCTGTATGAAAAATACACCATATTGAGTTGGGGGTTGATGATACTGGCAGGGCTTTGGCTGTTGAATGGAATTGGTAAGTGCTGGAGCTGGTTAAAAGACAGGGTATAAAAAACAGTGTATTGAATAATTGTTTCCTTGGTTAAGCCGACTTGTTACAAAAAAATTATCTTTGCACTTCAAAAAAAATAACCATGAGTAAAGGTCCTGTTTCACAATACATTGAACATCATTACCGTCACTTTAATGCAGCTGCTTTAATGGATGCTGCAAAAGGGTATGTAACCCATTTAGAAGAAGGTGGTAAAATGATGATTACACTTGCAGGTGCTATGAGTACAGCAGAGTTGGGGTTAAGTTTGGCCGAAATGATCCGTCAGGATAAAGTAGCCATCATCAGTTGTACCGGCGCTAATCTGGAAGAAGATATCATGAACCTGGTAGCGCATAGTCACTATAAGAGAGTGCCTAATTACAGAGATCTGTCTCCGCAAGAGGAATGGGATCTGTTAGAAAATCATTACAATCGTGTTACAGATACTTGTATTCCGGAAGAAGAAGCTTTCAGAAGACTACAGCAGCATATTCATAAATTATGGAAAGAAGCAGATGACAAAGGAGAAAGATATTTTCCACATGAGTACATGTACAAAATGTTGTTGAGCGGCGTGCTGGAGCAATATTATGAAATCGATCCAAAGAATAGCTGGATGCTGGCAGCGGCTGAAAAGAATATTCCCATTGTTGTTCCTGGTTGGGAAGATAGTACCATGGGCAATATTTTTGCATCGTACATCATCAAAAATGAAATGAAAGCTACCACTATGAAAAGTGGAATTGAATACATGGTGTGGCTGGCAGATTGGTATAGAAATAATTCATCCGGTAAGGGCGTAGGGTTCTTCCAGATAGGCGGTGGTATTGCCGGAGATTTTCCGATTTGTGTTGTGCCGATGATGTACCAGGATCTGGAGTGGCATGATGTTCCTTTCTGGAGTTATTTCTGTCAGATAAGTGATAGTACTACTTCTTATGGTTCATACAGCGGAGCTGTACCAAATGAGAAAATTACCTGGGGTAAATTAGATATACATACACCAAAGTTTATTGTTGAAAGTGATGCTACAATTGTAGCGCCGCTGATATTTGCGTGGGTGTTGGGGTGGTAATGCAATTTATTTAACACGATTACAAATGAAAAAAGCACAGATATAAACTCTGTGCTTTTTTCGTTTGTTGTATGGATAAAATTGATTAGGTTTATAGTACCTTCTCCGACTGTAATTCCAATTTTAATCATCTAAAATTATAATTGCGTATGACAAAAAATCTACTCTTACTTTTTTTTATCGTTTTACTTTTTACGGGATCTGCCAATGCTCAGTATGTGAATATTCCGGATTATCTTTTTAGAAGCCTACTTAAAGCAAAATATCCATCTTGTTTCAATAGTAGCGACATGATGGATACAACCTGCAGTAGCATTTTAAGTGAAACAGAACTTGATGTCGATAACTTTGATGCAATTTTTGACATCGAGGGAATACAGTATTTTAAGGCACTGAAGATATTACATTGCGGAAATAACAGGATTCAGCATATATCAGTGCTGCCAGAAACATTAACTTATTTAGACTGCCATAAAAACCGATTGGTGAGTTTGTCTGAATTGCCAAGTGGCTTGGGGTATCTGGATTGTTCAAATAATCTTTTGTCTGAATTGCCCGTATTTGGGAAAGCGTTGTATGAGCTAAAGTGCTACCAAAATGATCTACATTGCTTGCCAGCATTGCCACAAAGTCTTCAAACTGTTTCTTTAGACACTTCATACATTCATTGTGTGCCCAATGTGACTGATGCTAATTTTTTTCACCAAAAAATATTGTATGGAAGTCAGAATTATGTGCCAATGCAAGTATGTAGTTCAGGTAACAATATAAATGATTGTGATGTCCCTTCTTCATTATCAGGAAGGGTATTCTATGACAATAATACGAATGGGCTATTTGATGCAGGAGATTGTTCTAAAGCTGACTTTCAAATTAAACTGGCAAATATCTCCCCAATAAATAACGATAGTAGCATCGCTACTCAAAGAGGCTTTTATCTTTTAATGCCGAAAGTTGCAGAAAATTATACTATTAGTACTGATGCTCCACCACAGTATTATAAAGTTGTGCCGGCATCTGCAAATGTGGATTTTACAAATCCCGGGACGACTCTTGTTCAGAATTTTGCATTGCAATCAAACTTAGATAACCCTGATAGTCTTTTTATAACAGGAAATGGAGGATTTACATTAGGAGGTTTTTATAATCCAATGCTTTTTCCCAGTCAAAACAGTTGGTATGAAACTGGTTCTATAACTCTTGAGTATGAAAACAGAGGAACTACAACGATTTCTCCAACTATTACACTTAATTATGATAGTAGTTTGATACGATATACCTTTTCGTCAAATGCCGGCGTGGTTGATAATGGGAAGACATTAATTTTAAATGAATCAAATTTAGCACCGGGTGAACATAAAGCAATAATACTATATTTTTCAAAAGATGCAACTACAGGAAACCCTAGTTTAGGAGGAGCGATTTGGAACTTTGTTACAATAGCAAGTATTGTTAATAATGGTATGGGGAATGTTATTGCAATCAATAATCAAGTTATAGGGTTACTGCCTCTTAAACTAGCAACATTTACTGCATTAATAAGCATTGATAATAGTGCGTTGTTATCATGGAATACCAACGACGAGATTAATGCCAACAGTTTTATTATAGAACAAAGTACGGATGGAGTAAATTTTAATTATATAGCCTCGGTATCTGCAAAAAAGCAGAGTAATAATTCTTACAATTACAAAACAGATGCTCTTGCAACAAATGCAATAACTTATTTCCGTTTAAAAATGATTGATACTGATGGTAAATTTACTTATTCAAGTATTATTAAAGTCAGTATACCGACAGATACAAAATCAACAATAGCTGTATTTCCTAACCCTGCAAGCCAGTGGATAAAAATCCAAACAGCCAATAACGGAGCAGGAAATAATTGGGTAAGATTGCTTAATAGCCAGGGTGTTTTAGTAAAAAAATTATTACTTCAACAAGGTACTCAAACTATGGATCTACGTAGTTTGACCGCCGGTGTATATTATTTACAAACACCATTCGGGGCTAAAAAAGTAATGATAGTGAAATAGGAATATTTCTTGATTGCTTTGACTGTACAAATAAAAAAGCTGCAAAATTTTGCAGCTTTTTTATTTTATCTTTCTCCGGGCGGAAGCGGTTTATCTCTTCTCAACATCTCATCTCTATTAGCAATTTCCCATGCGGTATGGAAGATCATACGAACTCTTTTTTCATACAAAGGCCAGGTGATCTTTTCTACAGTGTCGGTTGGTTGATGGTAATCAGCTAACAACATACCATCGTAAAAAAATAAAATAGGGACTCCTTTACGGGCAAAATTGTAGTGATCACTACGGTAGTAAATTCTTTCCTGATCGTTGGGGTCATCAAATTTATAATCAAGTGTAAGGTTGGTATATTTATTATTTACGCCTTCATTGATGATAGGCAGGTCGCTGCTTATTTTATCATGACCGATAACATATACATAACTCATTGTGTCGTCCAATTGTCTTTCAGTATCAATTCTTCCCACCATATCTGTATTCAGATCAACAGACGTTTTGTCTAAAGGAAAAACAGGATGGTCGCTATAATATTCGCTTCCCCATAATCCCTTCTCTTCGCCACTTACCGTCATGAATACAATTGTTCTTCTTGGTCCATGTCCTTCTGCTTTAGCTTTAGCAAAAGCGGTAGCCATTTGCAGTACGGCGCAGGTACCACTGCCATCATCATCGGCACCATAATAAATTTTGCCATCATGCTTTCCTAGGTGATCATAATGTGCTGTAAGAAACACATACTCATCTTTTTTATCTGATCCCTCAATAAAACCTAACACATTGCTTGCCATTACTTCCGTTCTCTTTTTTTTGTAGTTGAAGGTATATGCAGCAGTAATATCCGTTGTCTTTTTACTATTTAACGGTTCATAAGATTTTGCTTTTTCTATCAGGCTGTCCATCTTCCATTTGCTAAATAATTTTTTAGCGGCTTCATGTGATAGTACATTGTAATTGATACTCACATCACTCTCTCTTGGAAAAGCAGGAGTTGCATTTTTAGCAGTTTTTTCGATCAATGCTGTGTTGAAGGTGTCTATCCAGGGGTAAATTACAATAGCACCGATAGCTCCTTTTTTCTTTGCGATCGCTAATTTATGTGAAATGCCCGGATAAGAATATTTTGATGAATTACTGTTGCCGCTGAGAATGTATTTTCCATTGGCTTTTGGTTCGCCAAGAAATAAGACAACGATCTTGCCTTTAACATCTTTGCCTGCATAATCATTATAATTCTTTTCATCGATGCCATATCCTGCAAATACAATTTTGTTGGCTACAGTTTTTTTAGTTGCATTGAATAAAACAGGCGAATAATAATCCGTACCATAAGAAAAGGTTTTTGTGCCGATCTTCAAACTGCTGCTGATCATAGAGTCATTTACAAGGGGGTAATATTGTTGGTATCCCTTTAATGCAGGTGCCTGCTGTAGTCCTAATAACTTGAATTGTTCCTGAATATACGCTGCTGCCTTTCGCTGACCTTCGGTTCCGGTTTCTCTTCCTTCCATTTCATCGCTGGCAATAATGGTAAGATGTTTCTTTAAATTATCTCCGGTAATATTGGCGGCATATTTTGCAGCATCATCAATTTGGGCAATCGAATGGCCGGCTATTAATAACAATACGATAGCAGAAAGAAAGATTTTCTTCATATAAAAAATATTAGATACTAAATGTACAATATCAACCCGGCTTGGTAGCAGAAAAATGATAAAAGGTTAGCAGGAAATTTTATCTACCCTGTTTTGATGACGACCGCCTTCAAATGGAGTGGTCATGAACAGGTGAAGCATTTTTTCAGCGTCGCCATCTCTTACAAACCTGGCGGGGATACAAATGATGTTGGCATCATTGTGCTGACGAGCCAATTGGGCTAATTCTTCGCCCCAGCAGATAGCTGCTCGTATGTTTTGATGTTTATTGGCAGTAATCGCAACACCATTGGCGCTGCCACATAACAAAATGCCAAAAGCGTAATCGCCACTTTCAACAGCAGATGCAACGGGGTGTGCAAAATCGGGGTAATCTACAGAATGCTTATCAAAGCAGCCAAAATCTTTATAGACCAAACTCTTGCCCTCCAAAAAAGAGATCAGATCTTCTTTACAATCAAATCCGGCATGGTCGCAGCCGATTGCTATTGGGAGGTGTAGGTTGAAGGTCGACATGAGTTATGAGTTATAAGTTATGAGTTATGAGTTATAAGTTATAAGTTATAAGTTATGAGTTATGAGTTATGAGTTATGAGTTATGAGTTATGAGTTATGAGTTATGAGTTATGAGTTATGAGTTATGAGCAGAATTTTCGAAGTGTAAAGTTAATTCATAATTCATAATTTCTCTTAGCTCCATTCTTTTTCTTCCTTCAGCTTTCTTCTTTCAACCCTTGACGCCAGAATGATACTGATCCAATATAATAAAACAAGTGGGATGGCTACAAGGAACTGGCTGGTCCAGTCTGGGGATGGTGTAATTACTGCAGCTACTATCAATATGATCACAAATGCGATCTTAAAATATTTTTTCAGAAAACTGCCACTAACAAGACCAATTTTTGCCAAAACATAGCAAAGTACCGGCAACTCAAAAGCAATACCACAACCAAGAATCAGGTTGGTCAAACTATCGATATAATCATTAATTGCCGGACGATATTGGATCATACCTGATTTCCCGAGAGTAAAACTTGCTAAAAAATTAAATGTGAAAGGGGCTAATAAATAGTAACCAAAAGCAGCGCCTGTGAAAAAACATAATGACACCCAAAAAATACTTCCTCTTCCGTATTTTCTTTCTTTAGGAGATAAAGCAGGTTTTACAAATCGCCATAACTCCCAGAAAATATAGGGAAAAGCGAGAATAATACCACCGATCATAGCAATGGTGATGGCAGAAGAAAAGGTTCCGTTCACCTCAGTAACCTGAAAGTCGATCTTAACCGGCGGCATACAAAAAGAATCTCCTAAATGAAGCCAACGGCCAAATTTACAAAGCGCCCCATAGGTTACAAATTTCTCATTGGCAGGCGCAAGTATCAGGTTGTCGTATACCCAATCTATATATATGAAAATAGTAACGGCTGCAATTAACCAGGCTACAACACTACGGATAAGATGCCAGCGTAATTCTTCGATATGATCGAAAAAAGTCATTTCTGCCTGCTCGCTTTTGTCCTTGCCGCTCAGTCTGTTAAAAAAAGATTTTCTATCTAAATCTGTTGTTGCCACTTATGTATAAATAATTGTTTGCAAAGGTAAGTGATGCATTGATACAATCAGACAGATGTAAGCTGCTTTACACTACCCGTGCGTTTTAATACGCCCCAGCCTTGTAATTCGCCTTTTAATGCCTTATTGAAAGATTTGAACAAAATATAATACATCAACTGACGGTAGATGAATCTTTGAGGGATCATCCATACCAGTTTTTTATAATCTTCTTTTTCATATGCAAACGCCAATGCTGCTCCGGCAATATCTACCAATGAAAAAATTACATAGTACAAAAGAATATGCCCAGTACTTAAAGGAATGATATTAGCAGCTGCCAGTGCCAGGCTAATGATCAATACAAGGTCAGCAATTGGCGCTAAAAATGGTAAGATCATTTGAAAGATCAAAATATGCGGTAAGGCGATCATGCCAAAGTTTTTATATCTCGGATTGAATAAAGCACCTCTGTGTTTCCAGAAACTTTGCATTACACCAAAGCTCCACCTGAATCGTTGTTTCATAAACTGTTTCATTGTTTCCGGAGCTTCGGTATAAGATATAGCTTCGGTACAATTTTTTACATCATATCCGCATTTATGTAATCGCATGGTAAGATCACAATCTTCAGCTAACGTATCGGTAGTAAAACCTCCGGCATGTAAAACGGCTTCTTTTTTAAAAGCACCAATAGCGCCTGGCACAACTGTAATACAATTCAGGTAATCAAAAGCCCTGCGATCAAAATTTTGTGAGGTGATATATTCTATACTTTGCCATTTGGTGATCATGTTAATTTCGTTGCCTACTTTAACATTGCCTGCAACAGCACCAACTTCGGGCCCTGTAAATTTTTTCATTAATTGAGATACTGCATCTTTTTTCAACTGCGTATCCGCATCTATGCAAACAACAAACTCACCCGAGGCATGTGCAATACCAAAATTTAGTGCCGATGCTTTGCCGCCATTAAATTTAGTATGTACATATACGTTATCTACATCCTGGAAGGCATTGCTTACTCTTGAATAGGTGGCATCTTTACTGCCATCATCCACAAAAACAATTTCAAGGTTGGGATAGTTTTGTTGCAGCAGGCTTTGCACAGTTCTTTCTGCATTTACTTCTTCGTTATATGCCGGTACAATAATACTTACCAGCGGAAGAGAGGTTTTGGGTGTAAAGGGAATAACAACAGCTTGTTTTGATTCTTTTCTTTTTTGTATCCACGCCAATAAAGCAATACAACATATTCTTGCAACAGAAAGAAATATCCCTATCAGAAAAAGAGAGAAAATAAAATTAGTTAACCAATAAGTTGTTTTGGCAAACATAAAACTTGTGCCGGTTTTCCAGTCGTGTTTTGCTACAGGCATCACATCGTCTTTTGTTTTGCCCATTAAATTTGCTACGGTTGTAAATGTGCAACCTTTACTTTTAAAATACTGTATGATCCTTGGCAAGGCATCAACAGTAGCTTGTCTGCTTTCGCCGCCTGCATCATGTAATAAAATAATATTTGCATTTCTTTCTTCCGCTTGTCTGATCGTTTTTGCAACGATTGAATCGGCGGGGTTATGAGCATCCCAGTCATTCGGGTCAATACTTTCACCTACGGTGATATAATTATCTTTTTTGCTACGGGCAAGCGGTTCTATTTCTTCAAAAGTCTGGGGTTCGCTATCAGCATTATAAGGAGCCCTGAATAAAATAGTTGAATGCCCGGTTGCCGCTTCAATCAACAGTCGGGTGGCTTTTAGTTCTATATCGGCCCTTCCCGGGCTCATTGTGGCAATGTTATGATGCGTAAATGTGTGATTGCCGATCTCATAACCATCCCGATAGATTCTTTGTAATAATGATAAATTCTTTTCTGCTTCCAATCCTACAACGAAAAAAGTAGCAGGTACTTTTTCTCTTTCCAGGATGCTTAATATCATTGGAGTATATTTCTCACTGGGACCATCATCAAAAGTTAAAATGATCTTATGTCCCGGTCCGATAGGAGAAGGGTCTTCACCAGATTTTTCATATACATATCCAGAAGGTAATTGTGTGTAGAATTGCTCAGCAATCAATCGTTCTGTGCTGTCTAACTCAAATTGTATCTTTCCTTCCTGCGGACTTGATAAGATATTTAATATTTCACCACCCGCCTGTCCAACAGCTGTTGGTTTTTGATTTGGGTTGATGGGTATAGTTGCCAGCGAATTGAAATTGAAAGGCTTTGTGTTCAGCGCATCATTACTTAAGTCACGATTATAGAAACTCCATATCCTCGGATCCTCACTGCCCAACCTCCATAATGCAGTGCCGGCAAGGCCATATTCATCTGCAAACCGCATAATATTGAAAGTAGTAGCCGCGTCGGTAAAATAGACATCATGTTTAAATTGATGCCCCTTGGTGTCTATTGTTTTTTCGGTATAACTGTAATGAAGGTTATAGGTATTGTTATCAAAATTGATCGTAGCCTTGGAAATATTGGCATTGTCTATCGCTTCCGCATAAGTAATATTTTTTATTTTAGTGATGATATTACCATCGTCATCAAAACCCTCGTACCAATCATACCCGTATCCAGCCAAGCCCAGAATAATTTTACTGCTTTCCATTTTTGTAGCAGCGATATCAAGTGCATTTTCGATCCATTGTTGAGAACTGATTGACCCAGAACCGCTTTGAACATTACTATGTTCATCATATGCCATTAAAATAACATAATCGTTATAATTGATTAATTCTTTAAAATTGTAATCATTGTCGTTTACAGCTACATCCTGTGTTACAACAAATCCGTTTGCATGCAGTTGTGTATATAGATTTTTTTGGAATACAGATAACGGCTTGTTTGAAGGTTCTTTTAATTCTTCAAAATCAATATTGATTCCGCTGAAATTATATTTGGTCAGCGTATCAACCAGGTTCTGGATAAAGGCTTGTTGTATACGGCTGTTGGTAAGTATTGGATGAATAAGATCGCCGTCAAAGTCTTTGGTAGATGAATTAAAGTTTGTAAGCATTGGCATGATGCGTAATTTTTTTTGTCGCATTTGAGCCAATCCTAAACTGTCGATCCTTAATTGAATTTTATCACGGCCGTTAGTGTCAATAAAAAACCATTCCGGAAAAACAACCGATAGTTTATCTCCGTATTTTTCTAACGAGTTAATTGATTTACTTCCCGACCATGGAGTATAAAATGCACATCTCAAAAAAGAGCTTTCTTCTTTTTTAGCATTTTTAGACAGTTTACTTAAAGAATCTTCCCGTTGTTTTTTCTCCAAAAAATCTTTAAAACCTTTGATCTTTTTGTATGGGTTGTTGGCGCTGTCTTTCTCCCCTGTGAATACTCCGGTTGCTATAACGGTGGAGGGATTTGAACTAACAGCAACAGCCAACACTACGGCGGCTATAATAAAAATGGCAATAACGAGAATAATTCTTCCCGTCCATTTTATTCTTTTCCACCTGGTGGGGCTCTCTGCCTGAAATATTTGATGTTCTTTCTCCATTATTGCAGCAAAATTATTCTATTTGTTTTGGTTGAAGGTAACTAATACGTTAACGAATGGTAAATAAAACTATTGTAAAAGAGAAGCCCCGATAGAAATCGGGGCCGTTTACCAAAACTAACTGCTTATGAGAAAAACTTAAATTATCTGTTATGTGTTCTACTTTACTTAACGCAAATTCGATGCCATCGGTTATAGTGTCAGTGTTAATAAAACCCTAATACTTACTATGCTTTTGCGCTATAAAAGAACTCCTTAATTCCGACTGTAAGTTATATCAAGAGTTTAAAAGAAATAAAAAAGCGCCCCAGTTTTGAGACGCTTTAACAATACTTTAGAAATAGCTTATTTTAAAAATCCTTGTATCATATCCATCAATCCACCTCCGCTATTTTGGGCTTGCTGCTGCTGTTGTTGGGCTCCGCCTGTTACTTTACTGATAATATCATCGAGGCCAACATGTCCGTCATTATTAGCATCTAATCCACCGCCTGCAAATTTGCTGACCAGGCTACCAAAATCAAATCCTCCACCACCTGTTTGTACATTGTTTGCCCCGCCGGTTAAAGCACCTATAATGCTATTAATATCAAAACTGTTGTTATTAGGATCGTTGGTTTTATTTACCAAACTGCCAATAATGTTAGGGATCAAACTGCCTGCAATGCCATTAGCTTGATCTTGCTGTATCCCATGATTATTGGTAAGCTTGTTGGTGAAATTGCCAATAATTGAACTTACTATCGGGTTGTCTAGAAGACTGCTATTTCCACCTGCGTTATTATTGCCAAAAAGAGACAAGATGTTGGTCAGGCCGCCATTGGCTAAAACGCCTTGTAATCCATCAGCAACCGAATGGGTAGCATCAGCAATTACAGCATCGTTTTTTTCGTTGGGAATAGCAGGGTTGTTTATAACTGCTTCAGTACCTTCTTGTTTGATTAGGTTGAAAAGATTTTCTAACATGAGTTTTAAATTTAAGTTGTGACTGTATGACGTAATTGATTTGTCAATAGTTGCATCCTAACTCTGTGTGGTCATTTTTTCTGCATTTTCTGCAAATTGCAACGCATCTATAAACTCCTGGATCTCTCCGTTTAAAACACTATCCAGATTGTATACTGTAAGACCAATTCTATGATCGGTAACCCTTCCCTGTGGATAGTTATAGGTTCTGATCTTAGCACTTCTATCTCCTGTACTAACCAAACTTTTTCTTTTATGTGCGATTGCTTCCTCCGCTTTACGAACTTCTTCATCGTATAAACGGGTACGCAACATATCCATTGCTTTCTCTTTATTGCCCAACTGACTTCTTTCGGTTTGGCACATCACTACGATACCCGTAGGCTTATGGGTTAAAAACACTTTTGTTTCTACCTTATTTACGTTCTGTCCGCCGGCGCCACCGCTTCGGGCAGTTTCCATTTTTACATCACTTTCCTTCAATTCAAAATCCACTTCTTCGGCTTCAGGCATTACAGCCACGGTGGCAGCACTGGTATGTACACGGCCACTGGCTTCTGTGTCGGGCACCCTTTGTACACGGTGTACACCACTTTCAAATTTCAACGTGCCATATACATCATCACCTACTACTTCTAATTGAACCTCTTTATATCCTCCAACGGTACCTTCGCTTTCGCTTAATAAAGCTGTTTTCCAACCTTTCTTTTCGCAATACTTCAAATACATTCTGAATAAATTTCCGGCAAATAATGAAGCCTCATCACCTCCGGTTCCAGCCCTGATTTCCAGAATAGCATTCTTTTCATCATACGGATCTTTTGGGATCAGCATATTACGAACGATGGCTTCCAGTTGGGTCTTCTTTTCTTCCAGGCCGGGCAATTCCATTTTTGCCAGATCCCTCATTTCTTCATCATCACCATTCAATACTTCTTTATTGAATTCAATATCTTCCAACACTTTAATATAAGCATTCCTTGCGTTTACAATTTTTTCAACGCTACGGTATTCTTTACTCAGGGCGCTAAACCTTTTATTGTCGCTCACAATCTCCGGATTGGTGAGGGCTACACCCAGTTCATCAAATTTTGCTTTTATCGCATCTAATTTATCTAACATAATTCCTTGTCCCCTAAAGGGAGACGCTTTTTAGTTGTTTTTTGAACAAGCTTCGGTAATTCTTGTCTTTTCCGAAATAATCGGGATTTCGCAAGTAAAATTTTGTTACCAGCCAATATCTTTGCTCAACATCGTTGTGTCACTCACTTGTACCGCATACCTTTGGGGAACTTTTATTACGTTTTGCAAAACGGTCCCGACGGGCAGCAAATTTAATGTTTTAAAGGTTGCGAATAAATGGAAAAAATAAATTTCTCTAATCACTTGAATCACTTTAAAGATTTTGGTCTAAAAGCCCTCTTAGGGGTTGGAGTATGAAGTACAGAAAATTTAAAGCAGATCATATTTTTACTGGCCACGAAGTCTTGTATCGTAATGCGGTGTTGGTTACAGATTTAGATGGTAAGATCATCGAAATAGTAGATAAAAATGATGCCGGCGATGATATAGAAAGCTTTAAGGGAATACTTACTCCCGGGTTTGTCAATGCTCATTGTCATCTGGAACTCAGTCATTTAAAAGGCATTATACCCAATAGAACAGGTTTGGTGGAGTTTGTGCAAAAGGTAATGACACAAAGAGCAGCCTCGGATGAAGTGAAATTTGATGCCATGCGTTTAGCAGAGCAGGAAATGTATAATGGCGGCACAGTGGCCGTGGGAGATATTTGCAATACCGCAGATTCGATTGCCATCAAACAGAAAAGCAAGATTCGGTGGCACAATTTTGTTGAGGTTAGTGGTTTTATAGATGCGGCAGCAGAAATGAGATTAAATGCAGCAATGCAGATTGCTCATCAATGGTCAATGGTCAATAATCAATGGTCGATCGTTCCGCATGCTCCTTATTCTGTATCAAAAACCTTATTTCAATTATTAAATAATGAAACAGCCAATCAATTAATTTCTATCCATAATCAAGAAAGCGAAGAAGAAAATAAATTGTATGAAAATAAGTCCGGAGGCTTTTTGGAGCTATATAAAAATTTCGGCATCGATATTTCATCTTTTCAACCAACACAAAAAACAAGTTTGCAAACCTGGTTGCCGTATTTTACCAACAACCAATCAATTATATCAGTACATAATACATTCACCAATCAGGAAGATCTCAACCAACTTCCAATCTCCAACCTCCAACCTTTCTTTTGCCTTTGCATCAATGCTAACAGGTATATAGAACTGAAAATACCTCCCATCAATTTATTGCGAAAAAATAACTGCAATATTGTGATAGGCACTGATAGCTATGCCAGCAACTGGCAATTGAATATGTTTGAAGAAATAAAAACTATTCAGCATGAAATGGCTTTTGCTGTTCCACTGTCGGAAATATTGCAATGGGCTACTATCAATGGTGCTAAGGCATTGCGGATGGATAAAGAGTTGGGGAGTTTTGATAAAGGGAAAACGCCGGGAGTGGTATTGATAGAAGAGATGAATGGATTGAATATTACAGTGAGATCTTCTGCAAAAAGAATTATTTAACGGTCAGGCCATTATAACACTTCGTGTAAAACAGTCAGCGTTTTCATTTGTCCGAAATCACTGATATGTAGCGCATAATAACTTTGATATTGTGAAAGCAACTCACGCCTTGTTTCTTTATTCAGCTTTATTTGCTCCAACTCAAAAGGTTGTAATATTTTTAATAATTGCGATGTGATATGAGCTTTTTCTCCATCGATATAATTATTGTGTGTAGGCGGCATTGGTTCAAAGCATCCTTCCTGAAGATCTAAAAAAACATTATCGTTACTGTAGTTGTCTATCATTTTAAAACCAAGAAAATGAGTGAGGTGTAAGGTGAAAAATAACGGCATGTTTGCAGTGGTTATTTTATTGGTCTCATCTAATTCCTTCAACACATCTTCGCAGAAATTGAACAGATCGGCGTTTTGCTCCGGTTGCTTCAAACTTTTGGTCAACAACTCAACCATATATAACACAATACAATTCTTTATTACATCACTAAAAGCATGTTGATATAAATAAGCCCATTGAAATTCTTTGATACGGTGTAAACTTTTTTGTTCATTATGATACACTACCAGATCTAATATAGCACCGGGTAAAAAATAGTTGCCCTTTGCATTCTTCCTGGAAGAAGACCGGACACCGTTAACCATATAGCTCTGCACACCGAATAATTCTGTAAAAATGGTTACAATAAGGCTGGTTTCGCCATATTTAACGATACGCAATACAATTCCTTTTGTTTTATAAGTCATGTCGCAGCTCCGAAGAGTTGATTTACAAACGAAAGTAACTAAAGATTAGCACCTGTATATATTGATAAGCCGTTTAAATTATCTTTCTTTGCATCTCAATATTCAATAAATTATGTGGCAACGTTTAGGAAAACTTGTAATTAAATATCGCTTCCCCCTTTTGATCGTTTTATTTGCAACAACTGCTGTTATGGGCTTTTTTGCAAGCAAGGTAAAATTGAGCTATGAGTTTTCTCGGGCCATTCCTACAGACAATCCGAAATACAAGGATTATGTAGCCTTCAGACAAAAATTTGGTGACGATGGAAATCTTTTAGTGATTGGGGTACAAAGCGACAAAATTTTTGAGTTGGCTACTTTTAATAAATATAAGGAGCTGCAAAAAAAATTGAAAGGAGTGACTGATGTAGAAGATGTGCTGAGTGTGCCGTCTGCTGTTAATCTGGAGAAAGATCTTTTAACAGAAAAATTAAATGCCGTAAAAATATTTTCTGATAGTATTGCAACACAAGCAGCGTTGGATTCTGCTAAAAATGTTTTTTTAAATCTTCCTTTTTACAGGTCCTTATTATACAATCCTGATTCAGCTGCATACCTGATGGGAGTGCGGATCAATAAAGATTCTCTTAATTCTGCCAAGCGTTCAAAAATAGTAAAAGAGATAACTGCAGTTGTAAACAAGTTTGAAACGGACACGAAGATCGAAGCGCATTTAAGTGGTTTGCCATTGATAAGAACTGTTGTCGGAGATCGAATACAAAAAGAAATGCGCTTTTTCCTGATAGGGTCTTTAGTGTTGAGTGCTTTAATTTTATTGTTGTTCTTCCGTTCATTCAGTACAACTGTTCTCTCTTTATCTGTTGTAATATTAGGGGTTGTGTGGAGTCTTGGGGTGATCTATTTATTTGGATATAAAATCACTTTGCTTACTGCGCTGATACCGCCATTGGTAGTGGTTATTGGCATTCCAAACTGTATTTATTTTATTAATAAATTTCATACTTCTTATCTGGCGTCAAATGATAAAAACCAATCTTTGGTAGACATGGTAAGTAAGATGGGAATTGTTACACTATTCTGTAACATTACTGCTGCCATTGGATTTGCAGTTTTTGCTTTAACAAAAAGCGCCATATTAAAAGAATTCGGAGCTGTGGCAGGTATCAGCATTATGCTGATTTTTGTGATCTCATTTATTTTGCTGCCGTCGATATTGAGTTATCTGCCGAGTCCTAAAGGAGCGCAAACAAAATATTTAAACAATCGCTTTGCTGTTTCTTTTTTATTAAGAATAGAAAGATGGGTGGTCAATCACAAAAAAGTGATCTATGGTGTTACTGTTGCAGCCCTTGTATTTGCAGTGATCGGGATATTTAAATTAAAAACCGTTGCGTTCATAGTGGATGATCTTCCCAAAACAGACAAGGTATATACTGACCTTAAATTTTTTGAAAGAAATTTTAAAGGAGTGATGCCGTTAGAGATTGTAATAGATACGAAAAAACGCAATGGTCTTGCAGGAATGAGGGCGCTTACAGTTTTTGAAAAAGTAGATTCTTTATCGCAATATATTTCGGCTCAAAAAAACATGAACCGACCATTGAGTGTGGCAGAAGGATTGAAGTTTGCCAAACAGGCGTTTTATGATGGGGACTCTGCCAGTTATTTATTGCCTAACACTTTTGACGGAGCGTTTGTGGGAGAATATCTGCGACCTAATAAAAACGACACAGGCAATAAAAATAATTTCTTAAAAATGCTTACAGCTTTTATGGATACTTCCAGACAAAGCACAAGGATCAGTGTAAATATGGCTGATGTAGGAACGGTACAGTTGCCCCTGTTATTAGCGGGAGTACAAAACAGGGCGAATCAATTATTTGATTCAACTCAATACAATGTAAAACTAACAGGAACGAGTATAACATTTTTAGAAGGAAGCAAGTTTATTATCAATGGATTGAAAGAAAGCATCTTCTGGGCTTTTTTACTCATTAGTTTGTGTATGTTGTATTTATTTAAATCAGTAAGGATTCTGTTATGTTCATTGATCCCTAATCTTATTCCATTAGTAATTACTGCAGGTGTAATGGGCTGGGCAGGGGTGCCTCTGAAACCAAGCACAGTGTTAGTGTTTAGCGTGGCATTAGGGATTGCAATAGATATAACTATTCGTTTTTTGGTTAACTATAAACAAGAGTTGCCGGTTTTTGATAATGATGTGGAGGCAACGGTGATGTCAACAATTAAGCATACCGGATTAAGTATTGTATACACGTCTTTGGTATTGATCGCAGGTTTTGTAATATTCTGCTTCAGTAGCTTTGGCGGAACGTTTGCCTTAGGTTGGCTTACCTCTGTAACGTTATTGGTAGCAACAATGACAAATCTTGTATTGTTGCCAACATTACTGTTGTTAGTAAAGAAAGAGAAAAAATAAATTTATTTCAATACTTCAGCTAACTTTTTCTCCAATGTAATGCCTGTTAAAGAAATGCCGATGATCTTTCCTTCGGGATCAAGTAATACATTGTATGGAATTGATTCTATACTGTAAGCATTAGCTGCTGTAGAATTCCAGCCTTTTAGATCACTAACATGCTGCCAGGTTAAGTTGTCTTGTTTAATAGCACTTAACCAGGACTCCTTGTCTTTATCAAACGATACACCGAGGATAGTGAAATTTTTATTTTTAAAAGTATTATAGGCTTTTACAACATTTGGATTTTCTCCACGACAAGGGCCGCACCAGCTAGCCCAAAAATCTACTAATACATATTTCCCTTTAAAACTGCTTAAAGAAATAAGCTTACCACTGGTATCAGGCAAGCTGATCTCAGGAGCAATATCGCCAATTTGAGGAGGGTGCGATTTGGCTGCTGCCAGCATTTGTTTAAATCGGGCTGTAACACCTGCTATTGCCTGGTTTCCTTCAAAACGGGTATTCAAACTTTCGATAGAATGTTCTAATTTTTCCGGTGCAATATTTTGTGAGTAGCCCAATGCAAATAATGCGATAACGGGATTGCTGGTTGTGTCAATATATTTGATGATATAATTGTGATGCAACTTTATATTATTCTCCAGCAAGTATGTAGATTCGGCGATCAGGCTATCACTTTCTTTACTCGCTTTTAATTGTTCGATCATCGAAGATTCAGCTGCTAATTTAGTTTGCTGAGAATCTACATTTATAATAAAACTTTTTAAAAGACTGTTGGCGGGGCTTTTGAAATTATAACTATTGAATGACAGGTTCCCATTATCAGCAGTAAAGGGGATCTCTTTTTGATCATTGATAAATATGAATCCGATATTGCCATTTTGTAATCTCAGTCTGTACAAACCTTGTTCGGGCGCAGTTCCGCTGATAGTGAATTTACCATTTTTTATTTCGGCTGTATCCAGTACCTCAGGATTTTTATCACTGAAAAACAATTCTTCCAGAAATATATTTTGATCAGGCAGGTTTTTAATTTCTCCTGTTACTGTAAATTTTCCTTCATCTGTATTGTTGTTACATGAAAACAATAATGTACAAACAACAATGTATGAGAATAGCTTTTTCATTGTAAGGTTATCCGTTTAATTTTTCGGCTAATAATTTATTTACAAGATTCATGTCTGCTTTTCCTTTGCTGAGTTTTTTTACTTCTCCAGCAAACATGCCTATTAAACCTTTTTTTCCTTTTTTATACTCCACTACTTTGTCAGGCATTTTGCCAATCACTTCATCTACCCATGCTTCAATAGAGCCACTGTCACTTTCTTGCAGGAGGTTTAATTCGGTGGCAATTTGCAATGCTTTTTTATCCGGGCTTTGTAATAAAGCAGCAAATATTTTTGTTGATGCTATGCTGAAATTTACTTTGCCATCATCCACTAACTGAATCAGTTCGGCAATTTTATCAGCCGGTAACGGAAATGCATCTAATTCAATACTGTTCTCATTCAGGTAAGATTTTACAGGTCCCATCAGCCAGTTAACCGCTGCTTTGTAATTTGATGTGTGTTTGATAATGGCTTCAAAATAATTAACCAACGATTTATCACTGCATATCACTTGTGCATCATAAGGCGCCAGAAGGAAAACATCTCTGTATTTTGTTTCTAATTCCTCCGGTAATGCTGGCAACTCCGCTTTTATTGTTTGTAAAAATTCATCGGTAATATTAAATGGAGTAAGGTCGGGATCTGCGAAATAACGATAATCATCAGCGTCTTCTTTAGAACGTAATGAAAATGTAGTGTTATTATCTGCATCAAAACTTCTTGTTTCCTGAACAACAGCGTTGCCGCTTTCCACGATGTCAATCAATCTGTCTACTTCTATATCGATCGCTCTTTTTACGTTACGGATGCTGTTCAGATTTTTTACTTCCACCCTTGTTCCCAATTTTGTTTCGCCTTTTAAACGGATAGAAATATTTGCATCACATCTCATGCTGCCTTCTTCCATATTGCCATCACATATATCTATCCATCTTACTAATCTTCTTAATTCAGTTACATATGCAAAAGCTTCTTCGCTGCTATGCAGATCGGGTTCGCTTACAATTTCAAGTAATGCAACACCCGCCCTGTTCAGGTCTATTGCTGTGTAATGTTCATCCACATCATGCAAACTCTTGCCGGCATCTTCTTCCATGTGGATACGATTAAGGCGGATACTTCTTTCGGTATCTCCCACTTTTATCTTTACAAAACCATTTTTACAAATAGGGGTAGTGTGCTGACTGATCTGGTATCCTTTAGGCAGATCAGGGTAAAAATAATTTTTACGGGCAAAATAGTTATGCTGCTCAATTTCACAATGCAATGCGATACCTAATTTTACAGCATACTCAATGGCTTTCTTGTTCATTTTTGGCAAAGAACCCGGGTGAGCCAGTGTAACAGGACTGATATGCGTATTGGGAGCACCACCAAAAGCAGCACTGTCACCGCAAAATATTTTGCTCTTCGTTAATAACTGGGCATGCACTTCAAGCCCAATTACCACTTCATACTTGTCATTTTTCATTGTTTGCAAAGGTAAATCATGATGAGCAATGATTGTAAGGATTCTTGAAGGAATAAAAAAGCGCCAAACGGTTGCCCGAATGACGCCAGAATCTAAGCTATGAGAGCGTTTTTACAGATCGGCAGTTTTTAATTTTTTAGGGATCTTCACTTCAAAGGTCATCTCTTTTCCATTTCGTAAGGCCTTGATGGTATAGTTTGATTTTCCATCTACCGGTTTTAATTGTTCTCTTGCATCATCGGTATTGTTGACTTTATTGCCCCCAATTTCAGTGATGATATCGCCTTTTTGCAATCCGGCTGTAGCAGCAGCAGATTCATCCTCTACATCAATCACTTTTACATTGCCACCCTCTTCTGTATCCTGAATTTTTAACCCCAATTTTTTCTGACGAGGCATCATGTGAAATTTTTCAAAATTCTCACTGAACATATCTGCATTTGGTGGAGTAGGGGGAATTGGAATATTAAAGCGGTTCATCATATCTTCTGGACTGCCTTTAAAAGAAAATACCATTTTTCTTTTCTCTTTTTTTTCGCCCAAAGTGGCTTTCACATTGGCTTTCTTGCCTTTTCTTATGTAGTAAACCTTTACTTCATCTTTTGGTTTTTTTCCTGAGATGATCGTAGCAAGGCCATTGGCTGTTTCAACTTTATCATTGTCAATATTTGTGATGATATCACCTTCTTTCAATCCGGCTTTTTCTGCAGCGCTACCTTCAATTACTTCGGTAATTTTTACGCCATCATCAACTTTTTCGGTGGTTACACCTAAAAAAGGCCTGGTTTCTTCTTTACCGTCATTCCATTGTTCCATAATATCTTCATTGAGATTAAATGGATGTCCACCTTCTCCAAAATCGAAAGCCATCATATCGTCGCCGTCTCTAATGATGATCTTTCTTTTATTGATAGTAACCTGATCGTCTTTAAATTCGGCCAATGGTTTTCCGTTTACAATGATCTTATCGCCGTCGATCTCTATTTTCAACTTCATGTCTTTATCGCCTTTATTACGGATAACTACTTCTTCGGTCTCTTTATCTTTTTTTACATCTTCTTGAGCCCATAACCAGGTAGGCAAACCTATAAAAGCTAATACTGTAGCGGTTATTAATATTTTTTTCATAATGCTGTATTTTAATGTACGAAGTGTTTAGTAGAACAAATGTAAAAAGATTTTTTGAATTACGAAATATTTCGCAGATCAACTTTAGTGTTTAACATTTTTTTGGCAAATCAGGTTTCTGAATGGTTCATATCAGGGTTGGAGATACTGTACAACTTGGTTCTTCCATCGCAATCATTTGTTTCTTTTAAAAATTGCATACCGATCTTTTCGAGAATTTTCCAGGAGGCTATATTGTCGACATGTGCCCTACCAACTATTTTATGCAGACGTAATTTTTTGAAGCCATACTCAAGGGTATATGCAGCTGCTTCAGAAGCATATCCTTTTCCCCAATATTCCTGTAGAAACCTATAGCCCAGATCTATTTCATCTTTTTCTTTGATGTATTTCAATCCACACCAACCTATAAATTCATTGTTACTTTTTAAATGGACTGCCCATCTGCCCAGGTCATTTTTATATTGAGGTAAAATAACGTTTGTTAAAATATTTCCGGCAGCTTCAAAGGTTTGTAAGATGGGTTCATGCACATATTTTACCACATCAGCAGAACTGTTCAGGTCAAGTATCAGACCAGCATCAGCTTCGGTAAATTGTCGAAACAATAAATGGGGACTTTCAAAAAGGATGAGCATTGCATAAAGTTACGAAAAGCTCGAAGATCTTCATAGCCGTTATTATATCAACTCCTGGATATTATTTCGGATATTATTTGCGATCTTATCTGTTGGTACATCGTTGGTATCATTGCCAAACGGATCTTCAATCTCTTCAGCAATCAATTCTAAACTTGCCAGTACATAAAAAATAAATGCTACTACCGGAATAACATAGTATCCCAGGTTAAATACATAACCAAAAGGAAGTGTCATCACATAAATAAAAATGAATTTTTTTATAAAGACACTGTAAGAAAAAGGGATAGGTGTATTCTTGATTCTTTCACAGGCGCCGCAGATATCTGTAAATGATTGTAATTCAGTATTCAGGAATAAGAGTTGTTCGCTGCTTATGATATTTTTTTGATGTAACTCTTGTACTTTTTTGAAGATTGATAATGCTATTTGGTTGGGCAGATGTTTTTTCTCATCAATAGCCTCTATAAAAGGATGGCGAAGGTCTTCCTCAAATAATTCTATTCTTGTTTTTTCTGATCTTAAATGGCTGCGTAACGTATTGGCATATGCTGGAATAATTGTTCTGAAAAAATCACGGTTTTCTTTATCATCTTCCGGAAGGATGACGGCTAATTTGATGGCTAAATTTCTGCTGTTATTTACTAACGCCCCCCAAAGTTTTCGTCCTTCCCACCATCGATCGTATGCAGTGTTGGTACGAAAAACCAATAGCATAGAAATAGCAAAGCCAAGCAGGCTGTGCATTACAGGAATATTTTTTACATAGCTGTTAGCAGATAATTTGAAGTATTCAATTTCAAGGAAAGCGATAATAAAAGAGTAAATGCATATTCCTATTATCAATGGAAACAATTTCCTGAATGTGTCCGCTTTATGAAAACGAAAAATAAATGTAAACCAATCTTTAGGATTGTAATTTATCATAGTAAGAATGATTGTGTAGGAACATCCAAAGTTTTAAAACTTTGGATGTTTATTAAAATTTATAACAACGATTTTACTTTCTCAATCACTTCTTTCAAATTGGCCACATTCTGTCCGCCGGCAGTAGCCAGATTTTTTTGTCCGCCGCCACCGCCATTGATCAAAGATGAAATATGTTCTTTAATGATCTTGCCTGCATCTAAATTTTTAGCCGCAACAACAGTATCGCTGATACCGATGGCTACAAATGCTTTTCCATCTATATTAGTACAAAGAACCACTACATGGTCGTGTAAATGATTTTTCAGATCGAAACATAATTTCTTTAATGCATCGGCGCTCGCCACTTCAATAATTTCTCCAACAAAAGTTATATTGTTGATGATCTGATCTTTTTGCAATAATTCATTTCTGACACCAACCAATTGCCTTGCTTCCAATCCTTCTATATGTTTTGCAAGAGAAGCATTTTCTGTCAATAAATTTTCGATAGATTTTTTAATGTCTTTCGGATTTTTTAAAGTGTCACGAAGTGAACGAACTAATTCAAATTGTTCATTGATCAGGGCTTCAGCCGCTTGGCCGCAAACAGCCTCAATACGACGAACGCCAGCAGCAACAGCACTTTCATGTTTTATTTTAAATAATCCTAACTCGCCGGTACTGCCAACATGTGTACCACCACACAACTCGATAGAGTAGGCAGGGTCCATCATCACTACTCTTACTGTATCTCCGTATTTTTCGCCAAACAAAGCCATCGCTCCAAGTGCAATCGCTTCGTCTTTTTTCATTTCTTTAATAACAACAGGAATATTTTCCCTTATTTTTTCATTCACTATTTTTTCAACAGCAGCAATTTCTTCATCGGTTACTTTGGCAAAATGACTAAAATCGAAACGCAAATGCTCATCATTTACCAAGCTGCCTTTTTGTGCTACATGTTTGCCCAATACATTACGAAGTGCTGCATGCATTAAATGCGTTACACTATGGTGAGCTGCGATCTTTTTTCTTCTCTCTACATCATATTTTGGTTCAACTTTAGTTGAGCCATTTAAATTCGCAGGTATTTTTTTTGTAAAGTGAATTACTAGGCCATTTTCCTTTTTAGTATCATAAACTTCTATAAGTTCGTTCTCATCAAAAAGCAATACACCTGAGTCTCCAACTTGTCCGCCACCCTCTGCATAAAAAGGAGTTATCTCTAAAACAATTTGATAAAATTCACCTTTCTTATCTTTTACTTTTCTGTATTGAATTACAGAAGTAGATGGAACTTTTGTTTCTATTTCCTTACCATCAACTAACAAAGCTACTCCAGAAAGTGTGATAGCTTTATCTCTAAATTTTATCCAATCATCTGTATCTAAAACCGAAGCAGAACGGCTGCGATTTTTTTGTTTTTGCATTTCGACTTCAAATCCAACTTCATCAACTTTAATGTTTTCTTCAAATGCAATTAATTTAGTCAGATCTAGAGGGAATCCATAAGTATCATATAGTTCAAATGCCACCTCCCCACTTAATTGAGCATGAAAGTCCGAATCTACGCCATCAGAAATTGGCATTGCTGTTCTAAAAGAATTGTCCAATAATTTTAAGCCTTTATCCAGTGTTCTTAAAAATGCTTCTTCTTCTTCTTTAATTACTTTACCAACAAAATCCTGCTGTGCTTTTAATTCCGGAAAAACGGTTTCAAATTGTTTTGCAATAACCGGCAACAATTGGTGTAACAACGGTTGCTTATACTCCAGATAAGAGTAATAATAACGAACTGCTCTACGTAAAATACGGCGTATAACATAGCCTGCTCCTGTATTTGAAGGTAATTGGCCATCTGCAATGGTAAAAGAGATAGCTCTGATATGATCCGCTAAAACCCTGAAAGCGATACTTTCTTTATCGTCGGTTGCTTTGTATTGTTTGTTAACTATTTTGCTGATAGCATCAATTGTTCCGGTAAAAACATCTGTATCGTAGTTGCTTTGTTTGCCTTGTAACACCCGTACCAAACGTTCGTAGCCCATACCTGTATCTACGTGCTGAGCAGGTAACACTTCAAGACTGCCATCTTTTTTTCTGTTGAACTGGATGAATACATTGTTCCATATTTCAATCACCTGCGGATGATCGTTGTTAACCAAAGTAGCTCCGGCAATTTGTTTTCTTTCTTCATCGCTTCTGCAATCCACATGAATTTCTGTACAAGGTCCGCAAGGGCCGGTATCACCCATCTCCCAGAAATTATCTTTTTTATTACCCAGCAAGATCCTGTCTGCTGCAATTACTTTTTTCCATTCTTCAAATGCTTCGTCATCTTTTGGGATGCCTTCCTTTTCATCTCCTTCAAAAACCGTAACGTATAAACGGTCTTTATCCAGTTTGTACACTTCAGTTAACAACTCCCAACTCCATGCAATGGCTTCTTTTTTGAAATAATCGCCAAAGCTCCAATTGCCCAGCATTTCAAACATGGTATGGTGGTAAGTATCAACACCCACTTCTTCCAGGTCATTGTGTTTTCCGCTTACCCGTAAACATTTTTGCGTATCGGCGGCCCTGTTATATGGCGCTTTTTTATTACCTAAGAAATAATCTTTGAACTGGTTCATCCCTGCATTGGTGAACAGCAATGTGGGGTCATCTTTAAGCACAATAGGTGCTGATGGGACAATAGTATGCCCTTTCGAATTAAAAAAGTCGAGGAATTGTTGTCTTATCTCGGCACTCGTCATCATAAACCTTTCTGTTTTGGGGTTGATTTTTGCAATTTAACAGTCTATATTTGTACACTTTTGTAAAGTGGATGCAAAGGTAACGAAAACAGGCGTTTATTTTAATGGCTGAATAAAGGTATACTGTACAAGAGTGTCCTTTGTTCCTCAGGATAAACTTTACCAATGAAGCTGAGATAAGTGCAATTGCTTGAACCAAAAATAATATTCCTCCGCCTTGGCGGAGATAGGGCATGAAGAAAATTAAATACTTCTATAACACCAATACACTGCGTTACGAAAAACTGGTAACCCCTCTAAGGGTAAAACTGTTGCGTATATTCGGTTTTTTGTCGGCATTGCTGGTTAGTTCTGCATTGGTGATATGGTTGTATACAAGATTTATACCCAAGCCTACCGATAAAGTATTACAATACCGGTATGATGCCATGAAGGATAATTATGCTTCATTAAAAGAAAAGACCCAAACCCTGGAGCGACAAATTGCAGAATTGGAAAAAAGGGATAATGAGGTATACCGTAGTATTTTTGAAGCTAACCCTGTACCTGATAGCGCTAGGGCCAAATTGATAGAAAAGAAAAAGGAACTGGATAAGGTGAATGTGATGAATGATGATGAGTTGAGTATTGATATTGCCAATAAACTGAATAATATAGGTGCCCGTATTGCGTATCAGCGTACCAGTTACGATGCGATCGTAAAACTGATAAAGAATCAAGGGGAAAAATTGTCTAGCATTCCGGCGATACAACCCATCAGTAACAAAGATCTTACAAGAATAGCCAGTGGCTTTGGTTTCAGGATACATCCTATTTACGGGATACCTAAAATGCATAATGGGCTTGACTTTACTGCCCCTCAGGGCACACCGATATATGCCACGGGTGATGGAAGAGTAACTACTTCCGGGGAGGGCAATGGTACAGGAAATCATGTTGTTATCAATCATGGGTATGGGTATGAAACGGTGTATATGCACATGGTTCGTATTAAAGCCAGAGCTGGCCAAACGGTGAAACGTGGCGAAGTGATAGGTTGGGTGGGCAGCACGGGTGCAAGTACAGGGCCGCATTGTCACTATGAAGTGCATATTAATGGCACACCGGTAGATCCGGTTTACTTTTTCTATAATGATTTGAATGCAGAACAGTACGACCGATTATTGAAATTAGCTGCAACGGGAAGTGCAAAAAGTTTTGATTAACTTTAATTATGGCTTTACAAACACAATTTGCTTTTGACTTTGGGGATCTGCCGGAACAAAAATTGCCGGAGAAGAAAGCTGTTGTGAAAAAGCAAAAACCTGTTATAGTTCCGGAGGCGGTAACAGCCGTTTCGGAAGTAAAAATAAAATCGACCAGAGGCAGAAAGAGTATTGAAGAAATGAATGCAGGGATCGATCTGGTTGATGTTCCGGAAGATGAGATATTGTTTCAGAAAATGTATTATTCTATTGGGAAGGTGGCAGAGATGTTTAAAGTGAATCAATCATTGATACGGCTTTGGGAAAATGAGTTTGATATATTAAAGCCCAAAAAGAATGGGAAAGGGGATAGGTTGTTTAGACCGGAGGATATTAAGAATATTCAGTTGATCTACCATCTGATGAGGGAAAAGAAATACACCATGCAAGGCGCTAAAGATTTTATAAAGAATAATAAGAAGGCAGAAGAAAAATACCTTGCGATAGAATCGTTGAAAAAAATAAAAGGCTTTTTATTGGAATTTAAAGCGAATCTCTGATTTTCTCATTACACGAATTATTCTCATCAACGAATTTTTTGAATGAAGTTTACTCTTACAATTTTATTGGTTCTTATTTCTTGTGCGGTTTTTGCTCAGGTGCCATATGAAACTAGTAAAGATCCTAAACATCCGGAGGTAACGATTTACAAAGGCGTGATCAATAAATACCTGTTGCAAAACAATGAGGAATTTAATAAGTGGTACACATTTAATCAGAAAGGATATACCCCGGATTCTGCTGTGTTGAATATTTTTTTAAAAGCAAAGGATAGTATACAGTTTGTGTTATTTGGTGGCACCTGGTGCGATGATTCTCAATTTATTTTACCAAGATTTTTTAAGATGCAGGAGATGGCAGGGTTACCCGACAGCATGATCAGTTTTTTTGGAGTAGACAGGCAAAAGCAGGCAATAGGTAATATTGCATCGGCTTTTGCAATAATTAATGTGCCCACAATTATTGTGATGAAAAATGGGAAGGAGATAGGAAGAGTTGTGGAGTACGGTAAAACAGGCAAATGGGAGAAAGAGTTGGCAGAGATAATAACTTCAAATTAATTTTTTCTCACAGATACTCAAAGTGTGCCAAAGTTTCACCGAGAGAGTGTATTAATATGACAGCCTTCGAAATAATTGGAAACTCTCTGTGAAACTTTGTGACTAGTTAGTGAGCATTGTGAAAATGAAACTTTTTCGATCTAATTTTCTTTTGCTTCATTATTAATAACGATGGTGCTTACCTCGCTGGCAAAGTCGATGTTATTGGTCTCCATCATTTTTTTTATCTCCAAATTTACTACCTGTTTTAAAGTGTCGAATTCTTTTAATGTATAAGGTTCCGTAAAATATTCTACTACCACCAATAATCCGTTCTTACTAATCTCTTTTAAAAAAACACTGAAAGAAATAATCTCCTGATTTTTATCTGCCAATATTTTTTGTAAGCTTTTAAGAGTAGTTTCGATATTTTCGGAAGACATCTTAGCATCAAACTCTAATTTGATCTCTGCTCTTCTGCTGGTTCTCATGCTCCAGTTATCAACCATAGTGTCAACCATTTGTTTGTTGGGAACAGTCACTAAAGTTTTGTCGGGGGTACGTATACGGGTACTTCGTAATCCTATTTTTTCTATTTTACCAATTACATTGTTCACTTTTACGGTATCATCTGTAAAAAAAGGTTTGTCAAAAAAGATGATGAATGAAGCTATTAGGTTTTCCAGGCTCTCTTTAGCGGCCAACGCCAGTGCAGCACCGACAATACTTAGTCCGGTCAATAGCTGCCCGATAGGCTGATGAAAACAAGCTTTTACGATTAATAACACACCTACTATACCGATAATCACTTTTAAAAAATCTCGGAAGAAAACGATCAGCTGGTTGTCTCTTGTATCAACAGTGAGATTTGCTTTATGCTCCATCACCATGGCAATGAAATCGACCAATCGAAGCACCAATCCTGTAAAGGAAATAATGATAATACCGATCCCTAATCTGGAAGCGATATCACGGGTAGTATGTCCGTAAATATCATGGTCAAATGCTGTAGGGAAATGCAATTTATCAATAGCGAAAATGGAAATAAAAATTACAAGGAACCATTCAAGCGGCTCAACTACCAGGTCAATAAACGCTTTTTTATCGATTGTTTTCCAAACCCGATGTACAGGCCTGTAACAAAGTGCGGCAATGTATCTGGATAAATACCTCTTTAGAATTAATACGATCAGTATGGTTGCAGCAACGATGAGGTAGCTGCGAACGGTATTGTCAAAATATATTTCATCAAGAAAGTCCATGAGGTAAAAATACTTATTTTGAATAAAACACTGATAACGTCTATTAAACTTATAATCACATGAGCTAATTAGTGTAAATCAATCCGATCAGTCAAATTCGTGTTTAATCAATTTATTGCACTTTATACACCTGCAACCCATCTTCCTTCAGCAAATACACTTTATTATTTTCTATCTCAATTTCGGTTGCAGTAGAAAAAGATTTTGGAAGAATATATTCTTTTAGGTTTAAGGAAGATAAGGGGTATTGATAGAGGCAGCTGTCTCCGAAACCGTAGATGTCTTTGCCAATCACTTCAACATTCTTCCAGTGCAAAAACGGTATCTTGTTTTTTAGGGCCCCGTAATAATCAAAAATGTAAAAACCTTTGTTCTCATCATATAAATAAACAAAGCCATCTCTGTCTATGACCTTCGAGGGAGAAGGAAGTGTGTCGAATATTTGCCTCAGGTCAACTGTTTCACTTAGTACTTCGCCATTATCATCGATCTTTTTTAGTTTAGCATCCCCTTCATCAAACAACCAGATATTGTTATCGTAAGATGTTGTGATGGTTTTTACTTTAAATATATTTTGTTTGCGGAGATTGATAGTGTTGCGAATGTTCAAAAATCTATCTAATACAACAATAGTAGAGAAATTTTGATAATACAACAATAATTTCAACGGGTTAGTGGCATCAATAGATGTGAGCTTTCCGTATTTTCTTACATCGTTGAATACGCCGGCACTATCGCCGTTGCTGTTTATCTTTTTTAATTGATTAGCTGTGTTTACTAAATAAATATTATCAAGATTATCGGCTGTGAAATAAGAAAAGTTTCCGGCAATAGTTTTACTAAGTGTGAATGAAGAATCCTTTTGTGCAGTTATTTTTTGAGTCACGAAGGCGCAAAAACAAAAAGAAAGAAATATGGGTAAAAAAGTAAACTTCATTTTTACAGTCTTTAAAACCCTTTAGGGGGTTGAGGTATAATACTTCAGCTCAATGTTATCTTCATCAAGCACAGCGTAACTTTCGTAATTGATCCATTCTCCCAGATTGATGTATCGGCTTTTTTCATTCAATACAAAATCGATAGGCAGATGGCGGTGGCCAAAAATGAAATAATCGAAATGTTCTTTTTGCAACATTTCTTTACTGTATATGAGCAGCCATTCATTTTCTTCACCTAAGAAAGTTTCTAACTGATGATTGCCTGCTGCTTGCCTGCTTTTTGTTGAGAAATAATCTGCAAGGCCTATGCCAATTTGCGGGGGAATAATTCCAAATAACCATTGGCACAATGGGTTTCTAAATATCTTTTTTAAAAATTTGTATTTATGATCTCCGGGTCCCAATCCATCTCCATGACCAATCAGTATTTTTTTACCATTCAGTACAAATGTTTTTGGTTCAAAATAAACGGGGATATTTAATTCTGTTTGAAAATAATCTCTCATCCACATATCATGATTACCTACAAAAAAGTGAATAGTGATGCCAGTGTCAGTTAGCTCAGCCAGTTTGCCTAATAATCTTACATAACCTTTAGGCACTACTCTTTTATATTCAAACCAAAAATCAAACATATCACCAACGATGAATATTTGTGCTGCATCGTGTTTGATGTCATCCAGAAATTGCACCACACGTTTTTCCCGTTGCAGGCTTTTGGTTGCATCAGGAGCACCGAGATGAAAATCGGAGAGGAAGTATATTTTTTTATTAGTGGTAGCTGTATTCAAGAAGTAAGTAATTTACTTACGTAAAAGTAAGAAGAAGAATTAAGACTTGGTTGGGCTATCTACTAGAAACAGATAAACCTCTTTTGGGCCATGCACACCCGTTACCAAGGTCTTTTCAATATCAGCAGTACGGCTTGGTCCACTGGCAAATGTGATCAATGATGGAATATTTCCGTTGTATTTTTCTTTAATGGCTTGTAGGGCATCTTTAATATCAAACACCAATTGATTGGTATAGGCGATGCAAATATGTATTGGTGCATATACGCTGGTGGTACGACCGCTCTGTTCAGCAGCGCTCATTACTATAGTACCTGTCCGGGCTACTAAATATTCACAACCGGTAATGGATGCATGACAGGTTTCTAAATTGATGGTATTGCTGTATTGTTCACTCCATCTGTCTTCTTTACAATAAATTTTTGTCCATTCTTTTTTAGTGACTAAATGTTGTAATTGCTCCGCAAGATCTTTTTCATCTAAACAAAAAACAAACTTGCCTTGGAGTTTAGTAAACTCCTGTGCAAATACAACTTCTAACTCATCTGTAGGAGCAGTGAAAACTGAGGCATTGCCTTCGCTTTGGGGAAAAGGCAAAGGCACCGGGTTACTCAGTGCCTGCCTTATCTTTTTTAATATGTTTTCTTTTGCCGCCGAAACTTGCATGTTGCCAATTAAATTTGTGGAGGATGAACTTCGTTTTCAGGAAGATCTGTTGGGGGTGTTTCCGAGATAGCTCCTTTTGCCTCTTCATCAGAAGGAACACCTAAGGTTGTTTTTTCTTCAAATGGCCTTTTGCCTATCAAAGATTCAACATCACTTTTAAACAGCACTTCTTTTCTCAATAATTCTTTCGCTAACAATTCAACATCACCTTTCTTTTCAGTCAATAATTTTTTTGTTCTAATATAAGCCGTCTCTATCAGTTTACGAATCTCTTCATCGATCATCTTGCCGGTTTCTTCACTAAATGGCTTGGTGAAACCATTTTCCTGGTTCGGATCGTAGTAACTGATATTGCCTACTTTTTCGTTCATGCCATATACAGTGATCATACTGTTGGCAATTTTTGTGATCTGTTGTAAATCATTGCTTGCGCCGGTGCTGATCTTTCCAAAGAAAATATCTTCGGCAGCTCTACCCCCTAATGTCATACAGATCTGGTCCATCAACTGATCAGTGTTATATAAGTATTGTTCTTTAGGAGTGTATTGAGCATAACCCAGTGCCGCACTTCCTCTTGGCACAACCGTTACTTTTAATAGCGGGTACGCATGCTCTAAATACCATCCGCAAATGGCATGGCCGGCTTCGTGATACGCAATGATCTCTTTTTCTTCCGGAGAGATGATCTTGTTCTTCTTTTCCAATCCACCGATAACTCTATCAATAGCATCCTGGAAATCCTGCATGTCAACCGCCTCTTTATTTTTACGGGCAGCAATCAAAGCCGCTTCATTACAAACGTTAGCAATATCTGCACCGGCAAATCCAGGTGTTTGTTCTGCCAGTTTATGAATATCCAATGTAGTAGATATTTTTATCGGCCCAAGATGCACTTTAAAAATTGCTTCTCTACCTACCAGATCCGGACGATCGATAGAAATTTGTCTGTCAAATCTTCCCGGACGAAGTAATGCGCTATCCAATACATCAGGTCTGTTAGTAGCCGCAAGGATGATGATACCTAAGTCAGTACCGAAACCATCCATCTCCACTAATAACTGGTTCAATGTATTTTCTCTTTCATCATTACTCATCATTACATTCTTACCTCTTGCTCTACCGATCGCATCTATCTCATCAATAAAAATGATACAAGGAGCTTTTTCTCTTGCTTGTTTAAACAGATCTCTCACACGGCTTGCTCCCACACCCACAAACATTTCAACAAAATCACTACCACTTAAACTGAAGAAAGGTACTTGAGCTTCACCTGCCACTGCTTTAGCTAATAATGTTTTACCTGTGCCCGGAGGGCCGATCAACAATGCACCTTTTGGAATTTTACCGCCTAGGGCTGTATATTTTTTAGGGTTTTTTAAGAAGTCAACGATTTCCATTACCTCTACTTTTGCTTCATCCAAACCAGCTACATCACCAAAGTTGATGTTTACTCTTGATGCTTTGTCGAACAAAGTAGCTTTGGATTTTCCGATGTTGAAAATGCCGCCTGGTCCGCCACCAGAGCCGCCTGGTCCACCTACCTTACGCATCATCATCACAAACAATAATCCTATTAATAATATAGGTAATAAAGTACTGATGATCTGTCCAAACAATTCGCCTTCATCATCGGGTCTGTCTCCAACTTGTTTAACCAGCGGGTTTTTGTCGTAAAAATTCCGCATATCATCAGAGAATGTTTTGTCATCCACAATGCTGAAATACAATTGCGGCTGATTTAACTTAGTAACCAAGGCAAAATCATTACCCAGTTTCGCTTTATAATAATCTGCTTTTTTAGCAAGACTATCTTTATTTAAAAAGACACGTACTATCTTTTTATTACGGATCGTTTTGATATTATCAATATCACCTTGTTTTACAAATTCTGTAAATTTTAACTGATCAGTTTCGATGCCAGCATTATTTGCACTTCTAAAAAAACTATAAGCCATGATACCTGCAAAGGCAATGGCATAGATCCAATAGATATTGAAACGAGGTTTATTTTTTTGTTGATCATCTCCACCGCCGAAGGGAGGAGTATTGCCGGGGCCGAATTTTTTGTTTGGGTCCTGCTGGTTATTTTGTTGTGCCATAATTATTTACTGTGTGCTGAACGCTGGTTGCTTTTTATTGATTGTTGGATTGATATTATCTTATGTTAGCCTTTATGTTCCATCATTGGAGCATCACTCCACATTTCTTCCAATTGATAAAATTTTCGGATATCAGGCATCATTACGTGTACTACAACATTGACATAATCGATCAATATCCACTGTTGTGCCACTTTACCTTCATGCTTGAACGGAATTTCTTGTATTTTTTCTTTTACATCCGTTTCAATAAAATCAGCAATAGCTCTTAACTGAGTGCTGTTGGTTGCTTCACAAATGATAAAAAAATCGGCAACCGCTTCTGGTATTTTACGCAAATCAAGGCTGATAATATTTTCGCCTTTTTTCTCCTGAATAGCGTTGATAATTGCTTTTACAATTTTGCTATTTCTCGTTAGCCTGGTAATACTACTTTTTTTTGTATCGGCTGTTTTTAGTGTCGTTTTCTTCAAATCCTACGCTGTTTTTAATTTTATTGTTTATATGGAAATGACCATATTGATACCTGTTAAACGCAATAATTACTTTTTTGTTTTTTTAAGTAGCTTGCAATTATCAAAAGTACTACTTCTTTACCAATCGCTGAATTATGTCGTTTATAACCGGTTCTTTCACAATTTTAGATAGTGTAGATAGTACCAACAACTATGCCATGGCAAAAGCTCATGCAGGAATGGCGAAAAACGGGGATAGCTATTTTGCTGTAGAACAGACTGCCGGTAAGGGCCAGAGGGGTAGGCAATGGCAATCAGGAAAAGATCTGAATATAGCGCTCAGTATAGTTATTGAGCCGCAACAGGTAAAATTGCTGCATCAATTTCATTTGTCGGCTTTGGTTGCATTGGCCGGACGGGACTTTTTTAGTCGGTATGCCGGTGATGAAACGACGATAAAATGGCCAAATGATATTTACTGGCGTGACAGAAAGGCAGGGGGAGTGCTGATAGAAAATGTGTTGCGTGGGAATGCTTGGAAATGGTCAATTGTTGGGATAGGGATCAATATCAACCAATCTGTGTTTGATAGTTCCCTGCAAAATCCGGTTTCACTTAAACAGATTACCGGAAAAGAGTTTGAAATCATTGAATTGGCCAGGGAGCTGCACCAATTTGTATTGGGGCGGATAAATGCCTATTCTGTAGAGAATTATGATCAAATACTTAATGAATATAATAGTCACTTGTTTCGTTTAAACGAAAAAGTTAAACTTAAAAGAGAAAACATGGTTTTTGAAACGCAGATCAAAGGGGTTTCTGCCTTTGGGCAATTACTAACTACTGATGTGATGAACAACCAATTTGATTTTGGCGAAGTAGAGTGGGTGTTATAATTCTTCGGCGGCCCGGGCTTCTATCTCATATTTATTGTTATAATATCCTTTTCGCAGGCTTTCCCATAAATATTTTACAATAAAACGGATATAGCCATGTTGTTGAAACTGCCGAACATGGCACAACTCATGTTTCAGCAGTTTGGTATCTTTTAAAAAATCCTTCGAAGAAATATTGTGTAGATGGATTGTTTTTCCCAACACGATCGCAACAGATGGTACTTTCAATTTTCTTGCGGCAATTTTTGCTACCCAGGATCTTTCTTTTATGGTAAAATGATCAGTTGTCAATTTCTGCCCAGGCATTTAAGATTTCTTGAGTGTGTTCCTTACTTTTTGGCTTCAAAAATATTTTACGGATAACACCCTTTTCATCTATTAAAAATGTGGTGCGATGGAGGCCCATGTAAGTTCTTCCATACATTTGTTTTTCTCCCCATACGCCGTATTTATCAATGATATTATGCTCCGGGTCGGCAATTAAAGTAAATGGCAGTTCAAATTTTTCTTCAAATTTTTTGTGCTTTTTTACTTCATCCGGGCTAACTCCCAGCACAACAAATCCTTTGGCTTTTAAAAGCCCGAAATTGTCTCTAAGGTTGCATGCCTGAATGGTACAGGTAGGTGTGTTGTCTTCCGGATAAAAATACAGAACGATCTTTTTACCCTTGTAATCGGCTAAAGAAACCGCTTTTCCATTCTGGTCTTTTTCTTTGAATGCTGGTGCTTTTTGGCCTTCGGTTAAGTGTGTCATAATACCCTAAACCCCTAAAGGGGCTTTCCTTAGAAATTACTCACAGGAAAGAAATTTTCTTTTATGATTGATAAATAATGTTTCTGTTCTGATACTTTTCAGTTCACCCTTTATGTGGGAGGCTGTTCTATCTCGTAAAGTGATACACCCTTTCTGACCTGTTCCCCACACAATCTTCCACGCTGATCTTTAATTCATGTTCACCTGGTCCGCAATGTTCATCAAATTTATAAATAAAGGTTTTGCCTTTATCATTGCTGAAACATACCCATTGTCCGTCGATCTCTGCATGAAAATTTTCTAATTCTTCTGTATTATCAATAATAACAAATCGGATAGTATAAAGTTTACTCATATCCATACCATCTCTGAATCCAAGGGGAGTAATAGCAGGAGGAGTGTGGTCTTCTATCAATTGAACATTACCAAATGCCCTGAAACTGGCTTGATACCAGTCACCCTTATCAGGGAATTTTACCGATTCGGCTTTGGCATAATCATCTTTAGCGCCCCACCAACGGTGCATAACTAATTTATCAGGAGAACTTGTTGTTGTATTCTTTATTCTTATTGGGAACTTGCATTGTACAGGTATATTTCCATTATGGAGTAAAAAGATATCACTGCCATCAGCCTGTGGTGTTTCTTTGTATTTAAATCTGATTGAATCATATAAAGCATTTTCCGGCATGTAAAAACCGATCTTGTCATTTTCAAAAATATTGATAAACCCGGGATGAAATTCTTTCGGGTCATATATTGCTGAAGAGGTTTTTGATTCGTACTGTAAACTACTTCTAACATCAAATTTTACTTGTGAAGTATTGCCATTAGGGTCCTTTACCACAATTTTAATTTGATGAGTGTTTTCGTCACCAATATTGATCACACCGTCGCCTGTTACATCTTTATATATGCCATAAGTATAGCCGGGTAATCTTGATAAATGTTGTACAAAGGGCCCGCCACTACTGCGTAATTTGTAATCTACATGAGCATTTAAATACCTTGTCTCGTCATAACTGATGCTGTCCATTTGAAAGCCGATAACAGCTTCATTATTATCATACAATACGGCTTCGTATATACCATTTTGATTGGTAGAGCCGGTATATCTGTCATAGGCCGTGATAGCGAAACTTACTTTATCCGTATTTAAAATAAGTGTTGACATGGATGGCATATATATGCCATTTACTTTTTTAAGTGGATATATCTTCGGAGTTTGTTCATAGGTACTGATACTTCTATCGTAAACGGCTAAACGAAGGATGTCCGGAGGAATATTATCTGCAATTGGGAAATCAAATAACAACGGGTTGAGTACTTTGTCTGTTTTGGTGTCTCGTATTTCAAAATGCAGGTGTGGGCCCTGGCTGCCACCGGTATTGCCACTTAATGCTATTTGTTGCCCTTGTTCAACTTCAAACATATGTGGAGGAATGTCTATAAAAATTTCCCAGCTTTTTAATTTGTATTGTTGTTCTTTTATATAACGTTGTAAAGCAGGATAAAAACTGTTTAAATGTGCATACAATGTTGTAAGCCCGTTTGGATGATTCAGATAAATAGCCTGTCCGAATCCCGAAGGTTCAATTTTGATTTTAGCAATATATCCATTTGCGGCAGCCAACACCGGAATGTTTTCTTTTTGATCTGTTTTGCAATCCAATCCCATATGATAGTGATTGGGCCGTAGTTCTCCAAAATTTGCAGCCAAAGCTTTTGTCGCCGCTACGGGCCATATAAAATATCCTTTTGGGTAATCTTTGTCGGGGAAAATTTGTGCTGATGCACATACGTATAACAATAGCAAAATGAGTATGCAAAATAATTTTTGCAAAAAAGAGGTAATTGATAGATTCAACTCAAATGGGTTTAGTGTTGCAAAAATCGGATTTGCTAAAGGTAGAGCAAAAAAATATTTATTGGTTAATTTCTGAATTCTTGTGATATCATTAACCCATACTCTCCGGCATCTAGTATCCCTATACCTAATCTCCCATAGGAAGCATTTAAAATATTAGCCCTGTGGTCAGGAGACAACATGAGTTGTGTATATGCTTTATACAGGTCGTTTGACAGCGCCAGGTTTTCTCCGGCAACGGTGTATACTATTTTGGCTTTTTTCATTCGCATGAATGGGTCGATGCCTTCGGGTGTATTATGAGAAAAGTATCCCCTTTCAAGCATATCAGCAGAATGGTCCAGCGCAACCCTTCTCAAGTCTTTATCATAGGTTAAAAGCCGTAAGTGTTGAAGATGCCGTTCTTTATTAATAATGTCTAACATCAATGCTTCAAGATCAGGTCTTTCTTGAAATTTATTTGATTTGAATGGAAGAAGTGTTTCTGTGTGGATCTTTCCGTTGCCGGTAGCAGCAATGTTTTCGTAACTGGTTACTTTTTGTATTGGAGCGTCAGTATGCCTGTTGGTGATGTTTACCAAAACATCAGAAGCATAGCTCGTTTCTATATCCTTATTAATTGCTTCATTGAGAGAAAGATTGGTTGAAGCATGTAAAGAAATGCCGGTCAATACTATTCCAAAAAGTATACCCGGCAAGATACCGCCGAACTTATTGAAATAATTTTTATGTACCTGTACAGGAATTGCCTTTTTTAAAAAGGAGAGTAGGAAAGCATACAATACAAGAAAAAAAAGTGCAGGGATTAAAAAAGCGATGAATGGGTTGTACTCAATATTAGAGGGGAATAAATTGTTTACATAACCGAGCAGGCTTTGTTTGAGCAATACTCCAAAAAAAATTGCTGCTGTCAGACTGACCATATCAATCAAACAGGAGATAAATCCTTTTTTGTAACCTAAAAAAATTCCCATGATGATGATCGTCAGGGAAATGATATCGGTATAATTCATAGCAACAATTTCATTGGGTTATGGGTGATTCTAAAAAAGCGGAGTGAAACCACTCCGCTTTTGCTCTCTATGTTATCTAGTATCTGCCATCTCTTTTATCTTGCGAACGACCTACACCGTAACCGACACCGCCACCAATAATGCCTCCTACTACAGCACCTACTGCACGGTTTCGTTTGTTAACGATTGCACCTACTACGGCACCAGTACCAGCACCGATTGCTGTACCTTTTGCTGCTTTACTCCAACCTTTTTTCTTAGTGGTTGTAGTTGTTGCAGGGGTTGTATTCGTTGCTGCGGTAGTTTGGGTAGCCACCGGAGCGGCTGTGGTTTGTTCTTTTACAACTGTTGTTGTTGTGGTTGTTACAGTTTTTGCATCTCTTTCTGCTTTCCATTGTTTAAATGCAGCAGAGTCTTCAGCAGTAACGCCTAATACTTTTGTGTCATCAGTGTTAGCGGGTTTGTTGTTTTTACAAGAAACCATTACTACTGCCATTGTTAATATCATTGCAAACTTTTTCATAATGTTTAGTTTTTGATTGAAGGAATAACCTAAAGGCCTTTTCTAGTACTATGACTTGAAAATAACGTGCCAGTTAAAGTAGTAAACGTTAAAAAAATGTAAACATAGGTATGCCGCGTACTTATCAGACTATGAGATAATCATTTGAGATTGATATTTTTTTTAAATGTTGATAAGAAGTTGTTTTTCGGGCTTTTGTAAATTCTTCAGTATTCAATTGTTTTCCTGCTAAAAGTGTAACAAATGCCCCATTATGTGGAAAAAAGTTGAATAGAACGATGCCGTACAAGAGAGTGACACAACGATGTTGAATAGTAGTACCACAGCTTGTTCAATAAAATTAAAAAACAAAAATATTTATGGTCTTGAAGCCTTAATTTTGCACCCCGAATAACAACCCCGTTTTAGACATCATGCCAAAAGACAATTCAATAAAATCAGTACTTATTATCGGCTCCGGACCTATTGTTATCGGACAAGCCTGCGAATTTGATTATAGCGGTACGCAAGCTGCTCGTAGCCTTAGAGAAGAAGGGATAAAAGTGATCCTTATCAATAGTAATCCGGCTACCATCATGACCGATCCGATGATGGCAGATAGAGTTTATCTATTGCCATTAGAGGTAGAAAGCATTGAACAAATTTTAGAGGAAAATGATATTGATGCAGTGTTGCCTACAATGGGTGGACAAACAGCATTGAATCTTTGTAAAGAAGTAGATGAACTGGGTATTTGGGAAAAACATAATGTCCGTTTGATCGGTGTTGATATTAAAGCGATCGATAAAGCGGAGGATAGAGAAAAATTCCGTCAGTGGATGATCGAGATGGGTATACCAGTTTGTCCGGCACATATTGCCAACTCATTTTTAGAAGGAAAAGAATTTGCACAGGATATCGGTTTCCCATTAGTACTGCGTCCTTCGTTTACCCTTGGGGGTAGTGGCGGTGGTGTAGTATTTAAAAAAGAAGAGTTGGACGAAGCGCTGAACAGAGCGTTGACTGCAAGTCCGATACATGAGGTGTTAGTAGAAAAAGCAGTGTTGGGTTGGAAAGAATACGAATTAGAATTATTAAGAGATAATGCGGATAATGTTGCGATCATTTGTACGGTAGAGAATTTTGATCCGATGGGGGTGCATACAGGAGACTCTATCACTGTAGCACCTGCAATGACCTTGAGTGATACGGCATTTCAATTGATGCGTAACACAGCAATCAGTATGATGCGTAACCTGGGCAATTTTGCCGGAGGTTGTAATGTGCAGTTTGCAATGAATCCGCAAACAGAAGAGATTATTGTTGTAGAAATTAATCCACGTGTAAGTCGTTCATCTGCATTAGCGTCTAAGGCTACGGGTTATCCTATCGCTAAAATTGCTGCAAAACTGGCGGTTGGATATAATTTAGATGAATTAAAAAATCAGATCACACAAAGTACTTCGGCTTATTTTGAACCGGCGTTGGATTATGTAATTGTAAAAGTACCTCGTTGGAACTTCGATAAATTTAAAGGAGCTGATGATACTTTAGGTTTCCAGATGAAATCTGTGGGGGAAGTAATGGGTATTGGCAGAAGCTTTGCTGAAGCGATACAAAAAGCCTGTCAGAGTTTGGAGAATGAAGCGGTAGGGTTGGGTTACTACGGACAAAGCTTAATGAAAGCAGATGACTTAATTGAATACATCAAGATACCGAAGTGGGATAGGGTTTTCAGAATTAAGGATGCATTGATGGCTGGGGCCAGTGTAAAACGTATTTGCGAAAGCACCGGCATCGACAGGTGGTTCATCTACCAGATACAAAAAATATGTAACTGCGAAAAAGAGATCCTTAAGTATGATCTGAAGACTTTGCCGGATGAGTTGTTGAAAGAAGCGAAATTCTTGGGCTTTAGTGATGAGCAGATTGTTCGTATCATGAAAGAAGAAAACGCTGAAGATATTTACGAACGCAGAAAGAAAATGGGATTGACCAGGGTGTTCAAAATGGTAGATACCTGTGCTGCAGAGTTTGAGGCAAAGACGCCATATTTCTATTCAACATTTGAAAACAAATCGGCTAACGATAGCAAACTGATCAGCAACGAAAGTAAAAGATCTGATAAGAAAAAAATAATTGTACTCGGTAGTGGTCCGAACAGGATCGGTCAGGGTATTGAGTTTGATTATTGTTGTGTACATGGGTTGCTTGCTGTAAAAGAAGCAGGTTATGAAGCGATCATGGTAAATTGTAATCCAGAAACAGTAAGTACAGATTTTGATATAGCTGATAAATTATATTTCGAGCCAGTGTTCTGGGAGCATTTGTGGGAGATCATTGAACATGAACAACCGGATGGTGTGATTGTTCAGTTGGGAGGACAAACAGCATTGAAACTTGCAAAGAAATTACATCAAAAAGGAATAAGAATTGTCGGTACTTCTTTCGATAGTATGGATATTGCTGAAGACAGAGGCAGATTTAGTGATACATTAAAAGAACTAGGTATCCCTTATCCGAAATATGGTACAGCATACAATACTGATGATGCGATTGAAGTGGCAAAAGAAGTCGGTTATCCTGTATTGATACGCCCTAGTTATGTTATTGGCGGACAAAGAATGCGTATCGTGTTGAACGACGAAGAGTTGGAAAAAGGGATTTTAAGTTTGATCAAACATTTGCCGGGCAATAAGATTTTAATTGATCATTTCTTAGATCGTTGTCAGGAGGCTGAGATCGATGCAATTTTTGATGGTGATGAATTCCATATCATGGGCGTGATGGAACATATTGAACCGGCAGGTATCCATAGTGGTGATAGTAATGCCGTGTTGCCACAATTCAATTTATCTCCATTGATCGTTCATACAATGGAAGAATACGCAGAAAAAATTGCACGTAAATTAAATATCAGAGGATTGATCAATATTCAGTTTGCTATTAAAGATGGTAATGTGTATGTGATTGAGGCAAACCCACGTGCTAGCCGTACTACACCGTTTATTGCAAAAGCATATCAAATACCATATTTGAATATTGCTACCAAAATAATGTTGGGCGTTAATAAATTAAAAGACTTCGTTTTTGAGAAAAAGATGACAGGCTTTGCGATCAAAGAACCGGTATTCTCTTTCAATAAATTTCCTGGTGTAAATAAAGAGTTAGGCCCGGAAATGAAGAGTACCGGTGAAGCAATTCGTTTCATCAAAGATCTTCGTGATCCTTACTTCAGAACTTTGTACAAAGAGAGAAGTATGCATTTGAGTAAATAGAGTTTGTTACATATAATATAATTGAAAGCCTCGTTTTTTTTGAACGGGGCTTTTTTATTGAGCTATGATTTTGATCGTTTGATAAGATTGGGTTAAAAAATAAATCAACATTAGAAAATTGATTTTTTACCCCGAAGATTGTAAGTCATCAAAAACTGATGCAAGTATCAATAACGATGGAGTATAGATGAAAGCGGCGATGATTTGTAGAAAACTAACTAATTCGTAAAATTTCATAGTAAAATTACGTATAAATGCTTCTTGTTTCCGTAAAATTACTATTTTTGGAATCTGCTGACCTAACAGTATGACTTATCTGAGGATATTTTGATAGTCAACATAAAACGGGTTATAGGTCTAAAGGTCATAGGGCTGCTATCAAGCAGCCCTATTTTATTTTGCTAATTATGTAACTACTATGGGAAAGGAAAAGATAAGCTGGTTAAAATTTGATACTGATCTTCCAATAAATGTAATTCATCCTCTGTGATAGTAACATTTTCCTGACCGTTAGTAATTTCCGGCGTACTACTGTACTTGGCTGTTGTGTGGTAGGTTTGATTTTTCATAATAATGGATTTAATAATAGAGGAAAACGAAATAAAATATCCATTATTGTGTAAAAAAGCGTACTGATTTGCAAAAAATATATTTCAATATATAGTTGTGCGATGTCCCTACAAAGATTTTTTGTTGCCAATTGTAAACCTGAAAATTATCATTGTATCGTCAATGATCCCGGGACGACAAGTGTTTTGCCCGTAGGTACAACCAACGAAGCTCCGTTGGAAATATGTTGTGTATAATTTAAAATACATTGCCCACCGAGAACATGGCTTATTAATATGGTATCCGGTGGATATAATGTAAATGGCGGCCTCAAATTGTCTTTCCAGTTAAAAGGATTACCCCAGTTGCCATTGCCAATAAACATATAAGTGAGCGGAGAAGTGAAATCAACATTAATATTTTTTGCCGTATCACTCAGGGCGTTGATGTTAACCATACTTCCTGGAAAATTGGGTGTCTGGTTGAAAAACAGCGATGGTCCCCCACCTCCGCCATTGTCCACATGAAATTGTATTGAGTATTGTCCGGGAGGTACAAATAAATAATAGAAATTTTCTGTGCTGTCATGATAGGCTTCATATAATGGAGGCCCCGGAACATTATATGCATATGCATTGATTCCGCCTCTTATATTTTTCCCGTCTTTTTTAAATGTGCCCATTATGACTGCACCCTTTCTCAAAACTGCATTGATATTTTTTATGGTATCGGTGAACTCAGTTACGTGAATATAATCGGCGTTTTGACTGGAGTATTTTTGATTATAATAAGTTCTCAGATATCCTTTAGGCTCCCGATCATTTCCAAATTGGACAGTATAGGTTCCGGTGTCTACTGTAATAGAATAATTCCCATTTACATCTGTTCGTCCATCATAATTTTTATTTCCTCCACCATTAGGGGTATAAACATTTACAGCCATGTCAAAAATGGGAGCACCGGTTGTGTCAGTAACAGTACCCATGATAATTTTGCCGGCAAGAACAGTGAAATCAATATTTGAAACATTAGAACTTAATGTGAAACTTGCTTCATTGGGAGTAAACACATAACCGCTTAAAGAACTGTTGAAAGATTCCATTGGAACACGTACTCTTACATTAGATCCGGAGGCTTCTTTAGTTGTGATAATATAATTACCGTTGTTATCAGTAAGTACATAATATTCGCCATCAGGCCCCTGTAAACTTACCACAACATTTATCAGGCCACTCCCATCTTTGGTTACTTTGCCGCTTACGGTAAATGTAGGGGATGAGATGGCTGTTAACGAGTAGGTAGATGTAGCCGTATCTGTACCGGAGATCGTTCGGAAAATATAATTGCCTACCGGAAAGCCTAGTCCTCCAATACTAGTAGTGATAGTGCCATTTGCAGTTGCATCGTCATCACCCGGCCCTTGGTTTCCACCAGGAACACCATCTGTTTGATTAAAGGAAACGAATAAAAAATCAGTAGCCGGATCAATGATGTCGTTGCCATTCATATCTATCCATAACTGATTAGATACACCAGCTCCGGTAGTTAGTCCGCTGATACTCCATGAAAAAGTATTGCCTGTTTCAAACGTGGCACCATTGGCTTGCCCATTAACCGTAAGCCCGATGGTTGCAAAACTTTTTGAGCAAGAAAACATAGTGATAGCTAATAACAGAAAAACATGGGTTAGCTTAGCTGTATTTTTTGTAGCAGTGTATTTCATCCCGGTAAGATTTAGGGTTTATAATACTAACGACAAATATTCCCGAAGCACTTGAAACTATGGCCAGACTTTATACCCTAAATCTAATGGAAAGTAAGCAGAAATAAAAGACATTTTCAATGATATTTAGCAGTAATGAAAAATTTATTTATCAGCGAATGCCGGATTGGCAACATATTTTTGTCTGTACATAGTATGATACTAAAACAAAAAATATATCGCCACTACTGTCAAATAGTAGAGCAGAAGATAACGCTGCTACAGCAGGTATTGGCTGATCTGAAAGAAAGTGGCACTAACGAAACTAAAAGTACAGCAGGAGATAAACATGAAACAGCCTTAGCTATGTTGCAAATAGAACAGGCAAACAAACGAGCTCAATTACAGGAGATAATAGCTCAAAAAAATGTGTTGGGAAAAATAAATCCAACCATATCTGCGCCGATTGTAACGATTGGCAGTCTTATCAAGACCAATAGAGGTTATTTGTTCATGAGTGTTGCTTTAGGTAAAGCGGAAATAGAGGGTATAACAGTTATTGCACTTTCGCCACAGTCACCATTAGGCATACAATTAATGAGACTGAAAGAAGGAGATACTGCGATTATGAATGGAAACAGCTATATCATAGAAGGTATTTTCTAGTTCTCTCAAAAATATTGCACTTTATAGAAAATAGTTCTATCTTACTCTATCCGCTCCCATAATTACTGCAAAATATCCATTCTTTGTAAGGCCATCATATTTATTCATTTATTAACCAAACCTCAACATGCGTATGAAAAAATTTATGCTGATTGCTTTCATTGCCGTATTTGCGATGAGTTGCAATAATGCCACAACAAAAGAAAACAGTACAGCGGCAGCTGACACTTCCTCTGGAAAAATTGATTATGCTTATTTACCCGCCAATCATCCTCCGGATTATTGGGATAGGGGGGATCAGAAAAATATTGCCCTGGTGCTTAAGTCTTTAAAAGGATTTGAAACAAAAAATGTTGAACAGGCGTTGGAGCCATTTGCAGACAGTGTACTCTGGCAAGTTGGGAATATGGATGCTAAGATCTCAAAAGACTCATTACGATCAATGTTTACAAATGATCTGAAAGCTATTGCATCTATTAAGATCGTTATGAATGATTATGAATCTGTTATCTCTAAAGATAAAAAATTGGAGTATGTGTCGTTATGGTATAAACAGATCAATACCGATATGAAAGGGAAAGTTGATTCTATGATCTGTATGGATGATGCTAAAATTGTAAATGGAAAAATTGTTGAACTTGAGGAAAAAGTAAGGCCATTGGGGCAAAAGAAGTAATCAGAACAAAATAAAAAGTGCCGATCTGATCGGCACTTTTTATATAAAAAAATTACAAGGATCTATATTCTGCTTAGGATTTCTTCACCAATAGCATCGGTGCCTAAAATTTTGTCAGCTGGCGTAGTAGCATCAGCAATATCCCTTGTACGGAAACCAGCTTTCAATACCTGGTCAACCGCATTGATCACGGCTTCACTTTCAGCTTTTAAGCCGAAAGAAATATCTAATAATAATGCTGCTGATAAAACAGAAGCCATCGGGTTAGCAACGCCTTTACCTGTAATGTCGTGACCAGAACCATGTATTGGTTCGTAAACGCCTGTCCCATCTCCGATGGACGCAGATGCTAACATGCCCATTGAGCCTGCAATTTGCGAAGCTTCATCTGTTAAGATGTCACCAAATAAATTACCGGTTACTACCACATCAAAACGTTTAGGATCTTTAATTAAGATCATCGCTGCTGCATCAACAAACTGATGTTCTAATTGAACCTCAGGATAATCTTTTGCCACTTCTAAAATGGTTTCTCTCCATAAACGACTGCTTTCTAAAACATTCGCTTTATCTACACTCATTAATTTTTTACCTCTTGTCATTGCAGCATCAAAAGCTTTACGTGCAATACGTTCAACTTCATATTTGCTGTAGATCATTGTATCGTAAGCAGTGTTACCATCAGCAGATCTTGCTCTTTCACCGAAGTAAACATCTCCTGTTAATTCACGGAAGAATAAGATATCTGCTCCTTTTAATATTTCTGGTTTGATGCTGGATGCACTCAGCAATTCATCAAATAATTTTATCGGACGAAGGTTAGCATATAAGCCTAATTCTTTACGCATTTTCAACAAACCTTGTTCAGGACGAACTTTTGCTGAAGGATCATTATCATATTTCGGATGACCTACTGCACCAAATAATACTGCATCTGAATTTCTCATTTTTTCTAATGATTCATCAGGTAAAGGATTACCGGTTGCTTCAATTGCTACGTGACCGATCAATGCTTCATCATAAGTGAACTCATGTCCAAACTTTGCAGCAATTTTATCTAATACTTTTTTACCAACAACAGTTACTTCTTGTCCGATTCCGTCTCCAGGAACGATAACGATGTGTTTTTTCATTCGAAAGTGTTTGTGGCTACAGCTGCGGCTTTTGGCTACAGCTTTGACCTATTATTATAATTAAAAATTCTATTTTAAAAAGCTCGGCCGTAGCCATAAGCTGCAGCCAAAGGCCTAAATAGTGTTCAACATTTTTTGCGTTGCCTTAATCGCTGCAATTGTCTGATCCGAATCCAATCCTCTCGTTTTAAATTCTCTTCCCTTTAAATTCCATGTAATGATCGTTTCACACAACGCATCTGTTTTACCTCCCGGCGGAATGCGTACAACGTAATCCGTGAGCAAAGGCAATTCTAAATCTTTTTTTGCATACACTTTTTTAAGTGCATTCATAAAAGCATCGTATTGTCCATCACCTTCAGCACTTGCTTCATGCAAACCATTGTCTTCAAATTTTATTTTGATAGTAGCATATGGTTTTAAATCATTCGATACAGTTAGTATATATTTTTCTACTTTAACTTTTTCAACTAGAGTAGCACCATCCAATACATCTGACAAAATATAGGGAAGATCTGCTTGCGTAACCGTTTCTTTTCTGTCACCTAATTCAATGATACGCTGCGTTACCTTTTTTAGGTCTTCGTCAGATAATTGTATACCGAGCTGTTGTAAATTATTTTCAATATTTGCTTTGCCGGATGTTTTTCCTAAAGCGTATTTTCTTTGTCTACCGAAACGTTCAGGCATTAACTCGTTAAAGTATAATTGATTTTTTTTATCGCCATCGGCGTGAATACCTGCAGTTTGAGTAAATACATTTTCTCCAACGATTGGTTTGTTCACAGATATTCTGAAACCTGAAAAGTTCTCTACGAGTTTACTCACAGAGTGCAAAGATTTTTCTTCAACACCGGTTGTTACATCTTTTTGATAATCGTTCAACACAGCAATAACGCTTGCTAGTGGAGCATTACCTGCTCTTTCACCCATACCATTTACGGTAAGATGAAGACCATGAGCGCCTGCTTTTACCGCTTCCAAAACATTTGCAACACTGAGGTCATAATCATTGTGTGCATGAAAATCAAAATGTATAGATGGATATTTTTTTACTATCGCAGAAATGTATTCAAATGTTTCGGAAGGAATCAATACGCCGAGCGTATCCGGTAATAAAATTCTTTTAACAGGTTGTGTAGATAAAAAATCCAGGTATTGAAAGACATACTCCCTAGAGTTGCGCATACCATTACTCCAGTCTTCTAAATAAACATTGCATTGCAAACCTTTGCTGTTTGCTAATGCGATCACTTTTGCAACATCACTAAAATGTTGTTCCGGTGTTTTCTTTAATTGATGTGTAAGATGGTTTAAAGAACCTTTGGTTAAAAGGTTCATTACTTTTGCTCCGGCGTCAATCATCCAGTTGACGGATGTTTCGCCATCAACAAAAGTCAAGACTTCAACTTTATCTAATAGCCCTTGTTTATCTGCCCACGCAGTAATTTTTTTAACAGCATCCAGTTCGCCTTCAGAAACTCTAGCAGAAGCGATCTCAATTCTGTCAACCTTTACTTCAGTCAACAGCAATTGTGCGATCGTTAATTTTTCTGACGATGAAAAGGATACACCACTTGTTTGTTCTCCATCACGGAGAGTGGTGTCCATTATTTGAATCTGTCTCATTATTGGTGGTTAAGCTTAAGGCCTAAAGCTAAAAGCTGAAAGCTTTGTGCCTTCTGCTTTTAGCCTTGAGCTTAATATAGACTTTTATCTGCGAATTCTTTTATCTCCTCTTTCATGGCTTGTAAATAATCGATATCATCGAAGCCATTGGTTAAATTATGTTTCTTATAGGTGTTGATCGCAAAACCTTCACTTTCGCCTGTTGCAACGATCGTAACTTTTTGCGCAGGTAAATCAACTTCAATTTCTGCTTTTGGATCAGCTTCAATTGCTCTGAAAATTTTATCTAAAAATTCAGGACTAACTGTTACCGGTAAAATACCAATGTTCAATGAGTTCCCTTTGAAGATATCTGCAAAGAAGCTTGATATTACACAACGGAAACCATAGTCATAAATAGCCCATGCAGCATGCTCACGGCTGCTACCGCTACCAAAGTTTTTACCACCTACTAAAATTTTACCGGAGTAGATAGGGTTGTTCAACACGAAATCTTTTTTCGGCGTATCGTCACCGTTATAACGCCAGTCTCTGAAAAGATTATCACCAAAACCTTCACGTTTGGTAGCTTTTAAAAATCTTGCAGGAATAATTTGATCTGTATCTACGTTCTCAATTGGTAAAGGAACTGCTGTTGAGCGTAGTACTGTGAATTTATCGTAAGCCATAATTTTGCTTTTGGCTGCAGCTTTTGGCTACAGCGTGTTTACATTTTATTGTTAATGTCTTTTAATATTTTTTGTCTTAAGGCAAAGAGTAATTTTTTTATTGAAATTATTTTGCTGTTCAAGGTTAAATATTTCTCTTCACTAATATATTTCAAGTCTTTACTTAATTCTAATTGATAATCTACTTCCGTTGCTGAACCTAATGCTATATCAATAAATCTTGTAAAATCTTTTTCACTTGTTTTTGATGACCCTTCAGCAAAATTTGTTGGTATTGAAGCACTTGACCTTCTGATCTGTGACGTCAATCCGAATTTTTCTTCGTTTGGAAAGTCTTTCGTTAACAAATAAATTTCCAAAACCAACTTATGACTTAGTTGCCATGCTTCGTACTTTCTGAAGTCTCTCATCTTTTTGACTGAGGTCTTTCTTTAGTGGCTTCGGTTTGATTAATTTTATTATTTTCTTTAATTAGTATTCTCTTCTAGCCGCAGCCGTTTGCCGAAGCCAAAGCCTTACACAAGCAACTCCCTCGGATCAGTTACAACACCAGTTACAGCAGCTGCAGCAGCCACATAAGGGCTAGCCAACAATGTGCGGCTATTAGGGCCTTGACGACCTTCGAAATTTCTGTTGCTGGTGCTCACCGCATATTTTCCGGCAGGAACCTTATCATCGTTCATCGCCAAACAAGCTGAACAACCTGGTTGACGTAATTCAAAACCAGCTGCATTCAAAATATCTAAAATGCCTTCTTCTTTAATTTGAGATTCCACAACATGAGAACCAGGAACCAACCATGCAGTGATGTTATCTGCTTTTTTTCTTCCTTTTACGATTGATGCAAAAGCTCTGAAATCTTCAATGCGTCCGTTGGTACAACTTCCCAAGAAAACGTAATCGATTTTTTTACCAAGGATAGATTCATCTTCATGAAAACCCATGTACTCCAACGATTTTTTGTAAGAAGCAGCACCATCCTGTACATCAGCAGCCATTGGAATATGTTTGCTGATACCCGTTCCTAAACCTGGGTTAGTACCGTAAGTAATTTGCGGTTCAATATCTGCAGCATTATAGGTTAATTCGTAATCAAATGTTGCATCAGCATCTGTTTTCAAAGTTTTCCAATAAGCTAAAGCTTTATCCCATGCTTCACCTTTTGGTGCAAGATCTTTTCCTTTTAAATAATTGAAAGTGGTTTCGTCAGGAGCGATCATACCGCCACGGGCACCCATTTCAATTGATAAATTACAAACAGTCATTCTTCCTTCCATGCTCATTTTCTCAAAAACCTCTCCGGCAAATTCGATGAAATAACCGGTAGCCCCACTTGCACTGATCTGAGATAATATATATAAAGGAACATCTTTTGGTAAAACACCTTTTCCTAAACTACCGTTGATGGTTATACGCATTTTTTTAGGTTTCGGCTGCATAATACATTGAGAAGACAATACCATCTCAACTTCTGAAGTACCTATACCAAAAGCGATACAACCAAATGCACCATGAGTAGAAGTGTGTGAGTCACCACAAACGATGGTCATACCCGGAAGAGTGATACCGTTTTCAGGTCCAACTACGTGTACAATACCGTTTTTAGGATTTCCTAAGCCCCAATGTGAGATGCCATATTTAGCAGAATTTTTTTCCAAAGCATTCAACTGATTGGCAGATAACGGGTCTTTTACCGGTAAATGCTGGTTGATTGTCGGAGTATTATGATCAGCAGTTGCGAATGTACGCTCAGGGAACATTACACCAAGGCCTCTGCTTTCCAATCCAACAAAAGCCACCGGACTTGTTACTTCATGAATAAAATGGCGGTCGATCAGAAATACATCCGGACCATCTTCAATTTTGCGGACAACGTGGGCATCCCAAACTTTGTCGAATAAAGTACTACTCATAATTTTTGTATTAGGGGTGTCAAATTTAGCGATTAAACCAGCAATTACATAATATCAATCGCCAATTAGAGCACAAATATATTTTAATTCCTAAATTTGTAAAACCGTATTTTTCTATCGTTATCATTGATAAAACCGATTGATCATGGAGCTTCGACAACTTAGATATTTTATCCGTTCAGCAGAACTGCTCAATTTTACTGAGGCTGCAGGTACATTGTATATCAGTCAGAGTACTTTATCGCAGCAGATCAAGCAGTTAGAGGACGAATTGGGGATTCCCTTATTTGACAGGATCGGGAAACGGGTACATTTAACTGAAGCAGGTAATTTATTTTTGCCCTATGCCCGACAATCATTGGTGGATGCAGAAAGCGGTAGGTTCGTAATTGATGATTTGAAAGGATTAAAAATAGGCGAACTTAGAATAGGTGTTACATACGGGTTATCAGCAGTACTAACCCCAGTGTTGTTGCAGTTTTCCGAACTATATCCCGACATTAAGATCATCGTTGAATTTGGTACTTCAGAAGATATGCTGGATAAATTGAAGTCAACAAAAGTTGACTTTCTTCTTTCTTTTCTTGAATTGCAGGATAATGAAAAATTTATTTCTCAACGATTATATGATTCGCCTTTGGCATTAGCGGTACATCCGTCCAATATTCTATCAAAGAAAGCCTCTATCAACATAAAAGACCTAAAGGACATTCCGTTGGTACTTCCTTCCACGGGTTTTCATACCCGACATTTTCTCAATGAAGCTTTGGCGAAAAACAATATTCAGCCAAATATAAAAATGGAATTAAATGATATTAATGTATTGCTCCAATTGGTTGAAACAGGTAACTGGTGCACTGTCATGACTGTTGCTGCTGTAAAAGGCAGGCACACATTGAAGGCCATTCCTGTTAAAGGTTTGAATATTGTAAGCCAGGCTTCTATTACTTGGCCGAAAGAGAGCTATCGAAAAAAAGCAGCGTTGGTGTTTACGGAGATGATCAAAAAGCAGATGAAATAATTTAATATAATATTTTTTTGTACAGTATAAGATATTAATTATCTTGAAATATAATCTAATATCTTAAAATTTCATGAAACTAGTATACTTTACATTTTTACTTTCCATCTTCATAAGTCCATTTAAGTTAATTGGTCAAACTCCCAATTATATCAATCTCGATACTTCTAATTGCAAATTCCATAGTAGAAAAGTAAATCCAAGAATAGAGAAAGATTTTAAAGCATTGAAAAGTGCTGAAAAATATATTATTTCAATTGTAGGTAGGTCGGTTGCGAAAAACATTTGGTTTGACTGTTCACTTTCTACTAAAGTAATAATTCCACGATATTCTTCTAAACCAAAAGAATACAGAGGATTAGGTGTAGATACCTGTTATGAACTTTATTACTATGTTTTAGACAAGAAGAGAGTAATTGGAAATTTCGACTTATCAATTGATAGTTCTGGAGGTTTAGTAAGAAGTGAGTTTGGTTGTCCAATAGGTACTCGTCCAGCATTAATCAGAGGATTTAAAAAACATTTTGAGGGGAATTTAAAATTTAGTTTGGATATGGCTATAAAATTAGGTAGACAAAAAGGATTTGAATTTGAGCCAACTCTCGAATGTCAATTAGAAAGTATATTTAGCTCATCAAAACAAACTAAAGAATATGTTGGGATTCAATATTATTGGAGATTTTTTGAAGTCAAAAATGGAGGCGATATAGGAATTTTAGAAATAGATGCACAGAATGGAGAAATTATTAAAGAGGAGTATAGCCCGAGAATGCCTCAATAAATATAATTGAGTGTATCTAATAGTTTTTTAATCTGGCAAAGGCCCATAGGGCCAATATTTTGGTAGAAGAAGTTTTGTAAAATCTTATTGAGCCCCGAAGGGGCGACATTTTAATCAATCCTGTTATGGCTAATACATATTCGCAAGTTTTTATTCACGCTGTTTTTTCTGTAAAAGGTAGAGAAAATTTAATTGCATGTAATTGGCGAGATGATTTACATAAATATATTTCGGGCATTATCACAGGCAATGGTGCTAAGTCTTTAGCTGTAGGTGGTTGGATAGATCATGTACATATTTTTTTCGGCTTGCCGATGACAACAACCATTGCTGATTTTATGAGTATTGTAAAAGCAAATAGTAGTAAATGGATTAATGAAAAGCAGTTTGTAAAAGGAAAATTTCAATGGCAATCTGGTTATGGTGCATTTTCACATTCAAAAAGTCAAAGAGATGTAGTTATAAATTACATTATGACTCAAGAAGAACATCATAAAGTCAAAACATTTAGCGACGAATACATAAAAATGTTAAACGATTTTGAAGTAGAATACAACGATAAATATATCTTTGAGTTTTATGATTAACATTAGAGGGGGTTTAAAAATGTCGCTCCTACAGAGCTTAGAATCATGTTAAATATTTCTACCAAATTATCGGCCATACTGGCCTTGGCAACTTAAATATTTGTATTTCTAAAATTATATACTGTCAAAAATATTCATGTAGCATAAAATTATTATCTTACAATAACCTTCCTATGATTGATTGTTAGGCTTTTTAATAACATCATCATGAAGCGACTTAATATACCCATTTGGAAAACAGCGCCGTTCCTGCGTCTGCTGTTACCATTCATTGCAGGAATATTATTAGAATGGTATCTGCAAATTCCATTGACTATCATTTGTATCAGCATTGTTTGTTTTACCACAGCTTATTTATTGTTTTATTTTTTGCCAATTGGGGTAAGATTTAAACTTCAATCATTGCAGGGCTTATTGCTTAATCTGATATTGATAAATTTTGGATTATTTATCACCTGGCAAAAAGATATACGGCATACCAATAATTGGTATGGACAAAATTATCATGACAGTGATTATTTGGTAGTGTGTATCAATGAACCGATTGTAGAAAAAACAAAATCGTATAAGGCAGATGGTTATATAGAATCTATGATCAGAAACGATTCTGTTATAAAAGGCAAAGGAAAATTGCTTTTATATTTTTCGAAAGACTCTTCAGTAAAACAATTACACTATGGCGACAAAATTCTGATTAGTAAAAATTTACAAGCGATAAAAAACTCAGGTAACCCTGGTGCATTCAATTATGAACGGTATGCTGCCTTTCAACAAACTTTTCACAATGTATTTTTAAAAGATAAAGATTGGGTTAAATTGAAAGAGACAAAGGTGAATTGGTTTAATCAATTTATTTTTTCGGCAACAGATAAAATTTTAGCAACGCTTGAGAAAACTGTTGGTGCTAATACCAATGAATTAGGAATAGCCGAAGCCTTGTTGATTGGTTATACAAATGATCTTGATAAGGATCTGGTGCAGGCTTACAGCAATACAGGCGTAGTGCATATCATTGCAATATCCGGGATGCACCTCGGTTTGATATATGTTATGCTGGTATGGATCTTTGCAAGAACACCACTAATAAAAAAATCGAAAATCACTCAGGTTGTATTGATGTTATCCTGTTTGTGGTTGTTCTCAATTCTTACAGGAGGTTCAGCATCTGTTTTACGCTCTGCAGTAATGTTTAGTTTTATTACTGTTGGAAAAACATTTTTCAGACAAGCATCTATTTATAATTCATTAGCGGCGTCAGCATTTGTAATGCTATGTTACAATCCATATTATTTGTGGGATGTAGGTTTTCAGTTATCTTACTTAGCAGTAGTTGGAATTATTGTTTTTCAAAAACCTATTTATAATTTATTCTATGTAAAAAATAAATGGATAGATAAAGTTTGGCAATTGGCTGCAGTTTCATTGGCAGCACAAATATTGACTTTCCCAATTTGCATTTATTATTTTCATCAGTTTCCGAATTTGTTTTTGATCACTAATATTATTGCAGTGCCTTTATCTACTATAATATTATTTACAGAAATAGGATTGGTCGCTTTAGCATGGATTCCATTTGTTGGAATATATTTAGGAAAGGCAGTTGCATGGCTTGTTTGGTTGATGAATAAAATTATTCTTTCAGTTAATGATATACCTTTTGCCGTATGGGATAGAATCCCTGCAACTGTATTCACTACGTGGTCGTTATATATAGTGGTTATTTGTTTAGCTGTATGGTTACTAAATAAGAATAAACAATTATTAGAAATCTCCTTGTTTTGTTTGCTGACTTTTACAATTGCACAGGTGTATGGGAAATGGCAAATTGCTAACCAACACAAATTAATTGTATATAATGTACCACAACATCAGGCAATAGATTTTGTTGAAGGTAATAATTATCAATTTGTAGGAGATTCTGCTTTGTTAGCTGACGGAATGCTGCAAAATTTTCATTTAAAACCCGGCAGAATACAAATGCAGTTGAATAAGCAAGTTGATTCTGTAAAAAATATTTTCACTGCTCAGGATTTGTTCTATCAATTTGGTAATAAAAAGATTTTATTGATCGATAAATCGATTTCTTTTGAAGTGCCACAAGAAAAAATTAATGTTGATATAATAATTATTTCAAAAAGTCCAAAGCTCTACATTCCACAACTGACCAATGTTTTCAATTGTAAGCAAATTATTTTTGATGCGTCGAACAGTTTGTGGAAAATTGAAAAATGGAAAAAAGATTGTGAAAGATTACATTTGCAAAATTATTCAGTTCCTCAACAAGGAGCGTTCATTTTGGAGCTATAATTACCTCACACAACATGCAAAAAAAGATACAATCAGCGTTAATTTCAGTTTTTTACAAAGATGGGTTGGAGAATATTGTACGAGAGTTAAATAGACTTGGTGTTAAAATTTATTCAACCGGCGGCACACAAAAATTTATTGAAGACCTAAATGTCTCTTGTGTTCCAGTTGAGTCATTAACTACTTATCCATCTATCTTAGGCGGAAGAGTAAAAACTTTACATCCTGCTGTATTCGGTGGCATCTTAGGTAAAAGAGATGATGCTCAACATGTTGATGAAATGAAGCAATTCAACATTCCGGAAATTGATCTGGTAATTGTAGATCTGTATCCGTTTGAAGAAACTGTTGCATCTACAAACGATGAAAAATTAATTATTGAGAAAATAGATATTGGTGGTCCGAGCATGATACGTGCTGCTGCAAAAAATCACAAAGATGTGGTAGTGGTTGCTGCAAAAAAAGATTACTCATTATTAGAAGAAATTTTAAAATCTCAAAACGGTGAAACGACATTAGATCAACGTAGAGCATTTGCCATTAAAGCATTTGATGTTTGTACAGGATATGATCTGGCTATTTCTAATTATTTCAACCAAACTAATTTTGATAATCCTTTCAATAAAGAAAAAACAATATTACGTTACGGAGAAAATCCTCATCAACAAGGGGTTTTTTACGGCAATCAAAATGAAATATTTGATAAGCTACATGGCAAAGAGTTATCTTATAATAATTTGGTAGATGTTGATGCTGCAGTACAATTAATTGCTGAAGTAACATCTACAACATTTGCAATCATTAAACATACCAATGTTTGCGGCGTTGCACAAAGAGGAACGTTGAAAGAAAGCTGGGATGCAGCACTAGCAGGTGATCCTGAAAGCGCCTTCGGCGGTGTATTGGTTTGTAATGCAACAGTTGATAAAGCAACGGCAGAAGCTATCAATGAAATATTTTTTGAAGTGTTGATCGCTCCTTCATTTGATGCAGATGCTTTGACTATTCTTCAAACAAAGAAGAACAGAATTCTATTGAAACAAAAATCAGGATTGTCAACAACGCATCAATATAAGTCTGTATTAAATGGAATATTGACTCAACAAAATGATGTGGGTAATTTTACAGAATGGAAAGAAGTAGGTGGCAGAGAAACTACTGCGTCTGAAAAAGAAGATTTGGCTTTTGCAAATATTATTGCCAAACATTTAAAAAGCAATTCTATTGCTTTAGTAAAAAACAAGCAGCTCATCGGTAAAGGTTGCGGACAAACTTCACGTATCGATTCTCTTCGTCAATCTATAGAAAAAGCAAAGCAATTTAATTTTGATTTGAAAGATGCTGTATTGGCAAGTGATGCTTTTTTCCCTTTTGACGATTGTGTAAAAATTTCACATGCCGCCGGCATTACTGCGTTTATACAACCTGGCGGTTCTATTAGAGATAATGACAGCATCGAATATTGTAAACAAAATAATTTAGCGATGGTCATTACAGGCCTCAGGCATTTTAAACATTAACTTCGCTTTTTATAAGTGAATTGTTAATGAAAAATTTCCCCGATCAAATGTTGTCCAATTCCCCTTTTAAGGGGCCCAGAGGTAAAGCCTACTTTGCACTTGCCTGGGTAAGCATTTTTTGGGGTACAACATGGCTGGCGTCAAAGGTTGCCGTATCCAATATGCCTGCTCTACAAATGATTGGCTTTCGGCAATTATTAGGCGGATTGATGTTTGTTTCATTTTTTCTTTTTAAAAAAGAATCCCTGCCAAAAGGAAAGCAATGGTTTATTATTCTAATAATGAGTTGCCTGAATTTTATGATCAGCAACGGTTTTGTTATTTGGGCTGTAAGATATATCCCTAGTGGATTGGGTGCTATTATTGGTGCAATATTTCCGCTATGGCTGGTAATCATCACTATGTTTCAGGGAAAAAGAATTCCTTTGATGGCTTTAATTGGTATACTGCTTGGCTTTGGTGGTGTATGTGTTATTTTTTATGAGCACATTCAGGATTTTTTTAATGTTGATTTTCGTTTTGGAATTATGTTGTCGTTGATCGCATCTGTTGCCTGGGCTTTCGGCACGTTGTTTACACAAAAAAATGCTAAAGACTTCAATCCGTATTTTGGAATAGGGATACAAATGACCATTTCTAGTCTGGTGTTTTTAAGTTATGCATATGCAAGCGGAAATGCGATTGAATTGTCTGCGATTCCTTCTAAAGTATGGTGGTCAATTTTATATCTGATCACTATTGGATCAACGGCCACTTTCGTTGCGTATATCTATGCTTTAAAACATTTGCCGATATCGCTGACATCTGTATATGCATACATCAATCCGATCGTAGCTGTATTATTAGGTGCTTTTGTGTTGGATGAAAAAATAACCATTTTTATAATTGCAGGCGGACTGCTGGCATTGCTCGGCGTGTATCTAGTAAATAGCAGCTTTAGAAAAAGCGTCTCAGCATCATGACAATCATTCTTTCATTTGTTGTAAAAACTGCTCGTACATTTCGCCCCAGCCCGTAAATAACTTATCACGCCCTATCATGTGATTGTGGAAAACGGTAATGAATGTTCCGTTTACATTTTTACAAATTGAATAATAGTGTTTTAATTCTTCAAGTGCCTGTACAGGGGTTAGTTTTTGTTCGTAAAAACTATTTGCTTCCATATAGCAGAAAGGATGAATGCGGAGGTCTGTTCGTTTGTTTGTTGAAAGATCAAACCAGTAAAAAGGAGTTGCTGTAGATGCTCTGAAACCATTGATAGATCCATATCCCATACTATGGTCATCAGTTATACCAACATCAATTAATCGAGTGTAACCCTCCGGCAAATTGAAACGTATATAATGCTGCCGGCTTCGGGTCGAAACATTATCAGTAGTCTGGATCAACGCATTAAATTTACCAACCTCTTCTTTTAGTAAAGAAATATCATCACCGCTTTGCCAACTGGGGTGAATACCGGCTATGTATTTCGAAGCAATGTTTTTTACAAGTTTCTGCATTGCTTTTGTATGTGGTAAAATGTTTTTATCGTACACGCCATTCTTTTGTGCCAACAAGAAAAAATAAATTGGTTGTAAATTATATTGTTGATGTAACGCATCCAATTTATCAAATGTATCAAAAGGGTCTTTTCTTAAACGAAGTAAAACAAGAAGTCTTGTAAAGGAAGGCGATCTTAAAAATCCTCCGATATTTCGTGAAAATCCTTTATGCTTGTAAGAGTAAGCAATATCAATATCGTAGGTTGGCACAAATTTGAATGTTGAATATTGGATATTGAATATTGGATATTTTTTTTGTATCGCATCTGCAAAATCCTTTACCCAGATATTGATCAAAGGAAGATGTAAAAAATCTTCTTTAAATGCGATTGAATTTTTGTGGCCGTATCTGCCATATTCATCTTTTGAGTGTGGCAGATATTCTTCATACCGGCTGAGTAAATAAAATGCTGCTGCAAAAATATCGAAAGACCAGTCGCTCTCAGATATTTGAAAAAAAGCTTTATAGCTCTTGATTTCAAAACACTCTATTTGTTGCTCTCTGATATCTTTTTCAAACAATAAATTAGTGCTTCTGATAAATATTTCATCATCAACAATACGTCTTGATGAGTAATTTATTTTTATACCAGTATGGTTTTTAAAGGAAGTAATATGTGTTGTAATAGCAATATCTACTCCCATTAATTCTTTAAAAATGAAAGAGCAGATATAAGATAGCCGGGCTGATGTGTTATGAGCGTAAACTAAAACCATTATTTTGTTTTGTGCATATCCTTCCACATTTCATTAAATGTTTTTGGACTGAAATGAAGATCACTTCTGCTTTCTTTCCAGCCTTTAAACAAGCCATTCACTACTTTGTTTTTTAGATTGCCATTTCCCATGTTCATTAGTCCTCTTTTTAGCGAAGCTATCTTCCAAACTTTCCAGGCCATCTTTTCACTGAAAGTAGTCAGCCCTTCTTCTACGCTTTCTTTTCTATTTTCCAACAGTAGTTCATGTAAATTAATTTTTACCGCACAAACCTCGGTGCAATTTCCGCATAACGACGAGGCGTAACTTAGATGCTTATATTCGTCCATTCCGCTTAGGTGTGGGGTGATTACACTGCCGATAGGGCCGCTGTAGGTGGCGCCATAACTGTGTCCACCAATGTTTTTATAAACGGGGCAGGCATTCAGGCAAGCGCCGCAGCGAATGCAGTACAGGCTTTCTCTTTGTTTGGGGTTTTGTAAAATATTTGTTCTGCCGTTATCGAGCAATATCACATACATTTCTTCGGGGCCGTCTGATTCATTTGCTTGACTTGGCCCTGTAACGATAGTATTGTATACGGTCACCTTTTGTCCTGTACCAAAAGTAGATAACAAGGGCCAGAATAATCCAAGGTCTGTTAAAGACGGAATCATTTTTTCAATACCAACTATCACAATATGTGTTTTCGGAAATGAACAGCTCAATCTTGCATTTCCTTCGTTTTCAGTAACTGCAATGGCGCCAATATCACTGATGATAAAATTTGCGCCGGTTACCCCAACTTCTGCCCGGGTATATTTTTTTCTAAGAATATCTCTGGCTACCAGGGTCAACTCCTGCGGACTAAGGTTTGCCGGTGTACCTAATTTTTGACTGAATAGCCTGGCAACATCTTCTTTGCTTTTATGCATGGCTGGAGTTACAATATGGTAAGGGGCTTCGCCATCTAATTGCTGAATATATTCCCCCAGATCCGTTTCAATACTTTCAATGCCATTTTTCTCTAAAGCATCATTCAGGTGAATTTCTTCAGTAACCATGCTTTTACTCTTTACCAACGTTCTGCAATTCTTTTCTTTGCAGATCGCCAGTATTTCGTCAATCGCCTGCTGTGCAGTTTCGGCCCAGATTACTTTACCACCACGTTTAGAAAAATTAAGTTCAAATTCTTCCAGTTGCTGATCCAATGTTTCAATTGCCCGCCATTTAATATTCTTAGCTCTTTCACGAACCAAATGAACATCCGCAAACTGTTCTTTGCCTTCCGGTACTTTCTCATTGTACTTGCCAATATTAAAGTTGATCTTTCTGCGATGATCCAGATCAGCTGCTTTAATAATGCTTTTGGCTATAAAAGTTTGGGAAGTATCGGTCATGTATAAAGTTTATAATTTTTGCTGCGGTAAAGTTACCAAAAACAGTTTATCAAATTACTATTGCAGATATTGAATCATTTTTGCCGTTCATCCCGGATTATCTTTTAAAATTATTTTTTTAGTATGATCTTTATATCTGCAATTAAGCAACCAAAACATGAAACGCAAAACTAAAAAGGTCGTTTTTTTCTTAGGAGATTATATTCTCACCCACTTCAATACTTCTCCTCCAAAAGCATAGATCATTACCACAACATCTCTGTATTTTATCTGCTGTATTAAATGTTCATTACTAGTGATAATTTATTTACGGCGGATAGGCTACTATTCTTTATTTTCATTTATAAAACCAACTAAACATGGAATCACATGAACTTATCAAATGGGGATTGATAATCGGCATCCCCTTATTTGTACTCTTATTTTACAAATTTATTTTAAGGGTTTTCTTTGGCGTAGTAATAGTGCCTGAAGATAAGATTGGACTAGTAACAAAAAAATTCGTTCTCTTCGGAAAGCAGCAATTACCCGAAGGACGTATCGTTGCTACAGAAGGCGAAGCCGGCTTTCAGGCGCAGACATTACCTCCGGGTATTTATTTTGGGAAATGGATATGGCAATATGAGATCACTTTTCAATCTTTCACTATCATACCAACAGGGCAGCTGGGATTAGTGTTGGCAAAAGATGGAGCCGAATTGGAGACGGGTTCTATCTTAGGTAGAAAAGTAGAATGTGATAGTTTTCAGAATGCTGTTGATTTTTTAAAAAACGGAGGACGAAAAGGTCGTCAAACGGCTATTATTACACCGGGTTCTTATCGTATCAATACTTTTTTGTTTGAAGTGATCATGACAGATATGACCTCAATTCCTGATAATGCGGTAGGTGTGGTAACTACCCAGGAAGGTATGCCATTGGAAGAAGGACAGATTGCTGGTAAGATCGTGGAAGGCCATAACAAGTTTCAGGATGTGGATGCTTTCATGAAAAATGGTGGTTATAAAGGGTTGCAGGAGCAGGTAGTTTTGGCGGGAACCTATTTCCTTAATCCGTGGTTTGCCAAAGTAGATATGGTAAACATGATGGAAATACCGATTGGCCATGTTGGTGTAGTGATCAGCTATGTAGGAGCTGAGGGCATTGACTTGAGCGGATCTGAATTCAAACATGGTAATATTGTATCTAAAGGGCAGAAAGGCGTTTGGGCAGAACCGTTAGGTCCTGGTAAGTATCCGATCAATCCTTTTATTATGAAGGTTGAATTGGTGCCTACCACCAACCTGGTGTTGAACTGGGCGAATGCACGTAGCGAAAGTCATCAGTTGGATAAACATCTGTCAACTATTACTGTACGTAGTAGAGATGGGTTCCCTTTTAACCTGGATGTATCCCAGATCATCCATATCCCTACAACTGAGGCACCTAAAGTAATTGCACGTTTTGGTAATATGAATAACCTGGTAAGTCAGGTGCTCGAACCTACCATTGGTAACTATTTCAGAAACTCAGCGCAGGACAGTGATGTGATTGCGTTCTTAGGTACACGTAAAGAAAGACAAAGCTCTGCTAAAATGCATATTGGAGAGGTGCTGGATCAGTATAATGTATTTGGGGTAGATACATTGATTGGAGATATCGTGCCGCCGGAAAGTTTGATGAAAACATTGACCGATCGTAAGATTGCCGAAGAACAAAAAGTAACATATGAAACAGAGATGAAGGCGCAATCAACCAGGCAAAGCCTGGAAAAGGAAACGGCCATTGCAGATATTCAGAAGGAGATTGTAAAAGCTGACCAGGGCGTATTGATTGCAGAAAGAGTGGCAGATGCGTCGGTTAAAAAGGCAACCGGTGAGGCAAATAGTGTTCGTTTACAAAGTACAGCAGAAGCAGACAGGCTGAAATTGCTGGCGAATGGGGATGCAGAAAGGATCAGGGTATTGGCAAAAGCCAATGCCGAACAAATTGAATTATTAGCCAAAGCCAATGCCGAGCAGATATCATTAACTGGTAATGCCGAAGCGGAAAAGATCCTTGCCATTGGTAAATCAAACGCAGAATCTTATAAATTATCGGTCGAAGCCATGGGGGGCAACAATTTTACACAATTAAAAGTGATGGAAGCCATTGGGGCCCAAAATATCAAGATCATGCCAGATGTGTTGATTGGTGGCGGAAGTGGAGATGGTGCCAACGGGCCTATCAGTGGTTTGTTGGGGCTAAAACTTTTGGAAGAGATCGCCAAGAAGAAGGAGCAGGAGTAGGTCCAGGTCTCCTCAGCAGAAGTATATCATTCAAAGACCGCCTGGGCTCAGGCGGTCTTTTTTGTATTATTTAACAGCTCATTTTTCCTCAAAGCCTTATTCCAACTAAATTTTATTACTTTTGCAACCCTAGTTTGGCATTTAGCCAATTGTTTGTATGAGTTTAAAAGATACCATAGATATAAAGCGACTTCCTAAGCATATTGCCATCATCATGGATGGGAATGGCAGATGGGCAAAAGAACAAGGACAGGACAGGCTTTTCGGCCATTTCCACGGGGTGGAAAGTGTACGAAACATTGTGGAAGGATCAGCCGAATTAGGCATCGAGTATCTTACCCTGTATGCATTCAGTACAGAAAACTGGGACAGGCCTGAATACGAAGTGTCAGGATTGATGGAATTGTTGGTTGATACGATTCGTAAAGAAGTACCAACCTTAAATAAAAATAATATCAGGTTACATGTAATCGGGGATATGGGTATGTTGCCCGACTCTGCTAAAAGGGAATTGAATGAAGCATTAGCAGAAACATCGGCAAATACAGGGCTTAACCTTGTGATGGCATTGAGTTATAGCAGCCGTTGGGAATTGGTAAATGCGGTAAAAAATATTGCGAAAGATGTTGAGGCCGGTAAATTAGCATCAACTGATATTTCGCAGGAAACCTTACAACAATACCTTTCTACCAGTGATTTTCCGGATCCGGAATTAATGATCAGAACCAGCGGAGAGTACCGCATCAGTAATTTCCTGCTGTACCAATTAGCTTATGCCGAACTGTATTTTACCAATACCAGATGGCCAGATTTCAGAAAAGAAAACCTGTATGAGGCAATTATTGATTTTCAGGGAAGGGAAAGGCGTTTTGGCAAAACCGGAGACCAGATTCAACAACAGGATGAAATAGCACACAGTTAATATTACAGTACGTTTTTTTGTAATATTATTGTGTAATTAGATGTTTAACAAATAGTTTTAATTATTGGGCTTAATTTGCCGACCGTAAAAAACCAATTGATGCAGCGTATTTACCGGAACACTTTTCTTATTGTAATATTAATTTTTATTGGCATATCAGTTAAAGCTGGAAATGTTTCAGATACCACCCAACCGGTATCCGCTGACCCTAAGTTGTTAGAAATATTCAATGCAAAACTTCCCGTAGAATATACAATTGCAAACATCACAGTCACAGGCACAGAAGCCTTTGATCCAAATTTGATCATTTCCATTTCGGGGTTAGCTATTGGTGACAAAGTTCAAATTCCCGGAACAGATGCTTTCAGCAAAGCGATTGGTAAACTTTGGCGTCAAAATCTTATTGCTGATGTTCAGATCTTTATTACTAAACTATCTGGAAAAGATATCGATATTGAAATTGCTGTTAGAGAAAGACCTCGATTGGCTGAATTCAAATTTATAGGGGTTAAAAAAGGAGAGCAAGATGATCTGGAAGGGAAAGTAGGTCTTTCAAGAGACAGAGTAGTCACAGAGAACATGAAGTTGAGTGCAGTAGAGATCATTAATAAATTTTATGCTGATAAGGGCTACAGAAATGTTACCGTTGAGATAAAAGAAGAAACTGTACCTGCAGTAGCAAATGCGGTGTCTCTTACATTTTATATTAATAAAGGAAAGAAAGTAAAAGTAAACTCACTTAACTTTTCCGGTAATGAAATGGTGTCTGACGCAAAGCTTAAAAAGCAAATGAAAGGGACAAAGGAAATGACAAGGATCACACTTTACCCTCCAAAATATGTTAGCCCATACGGAGCTAAAAATTCTAAATTAACTGCTAAACAATATTTGAGTGAGATGGGATTTTTGTCAATCTCAAAAACAAAAGAATTTATTGATCCCTACTTCAGATTCAAATTATTCAGCGGAGCAAAATTTAATACTGAAAAATACCAGGAAGACAAAGAACACTTATTAGATTACTATAATGCTCAAGGGTATAGAGATGCGATGATCGTTGCTGATACTCAGGTGTACAACAACAAAGGGAATTTGGATGTTGACATTAAAGTAAGCGAAGGCCATCAATATTATTTCGGTAATATCGAATGGAGAGGCAACACCAAATATTCTGATTCTATCTTAAATGTTTTATTGGGAATAAAGAAAGGAGATGTTTATAATCTTGAATTATTAAACAAAAGATTGGGTAAACAATTATCTGCGGAAGGTGGAGATATCAGTAGTTTATACATGGATGATGGGTATTTGTTTTTCAGAATAGATCCTGTCGAAACATCTGTATATAATGATACCATCGATTTTGAAATAAGAATGATGGAGGGACCTCAAGCCACTATCGGAAATATCAGCATAGCAGGAAATGACAAAACAAAAGACTATGTTATCCGTCGTGAATTAAGGACAATACCGGGAGAAAAATTCAGCCGGGCAGATATTATCAGAACGCAAAGAGAGTTAGGGCAATTAGGATTTTTTAATCCGGAAAAAACTACTCCTAATGTAGTGCCAAATGCTGATAACGGAACTGTTGATATTGGTTGGAATGTAGAAGAGAAATCGAATGACCAGTTAGAGCTTTCTGCAGGTTTTGGTGGTGGTATTGGTTTAACCGGAACATTGGGGATCACGTTTAACAATTTCTCTATTAATAATATACTTAAAAAATCTACCTGGGATCCATTACCTTCAGGAGATGGACAAAAACTAAGTGCCAGAATTCAATCTAACGGTAAAGCGTACAGGTCATATAATTTTTCATTTACTGAACCTTGGTTAGGCGGAAAAAAACGGAATGCATTTACGGTTAGCTTTTTCAATACCAAATATGCAAATGCGTATGATTCATATACAGGGTCTTATTGCAGATCATGTGGAGATACCTCTTATATAAAAACGATCGGAGTAGGGGTGTCGTTGGGTAAACAATTGAAATGGCCTGATGATTATTTTTCTTTGATCTATTCATTTAACCTGCAACAATACAAACTCAAGAATTATTCGAATATTTTCAATGGTATCAGTAATGGAACATCTACTAATGTTAGTTTGAAGATAGCCTTAGCACGAAGTGCTACTCAGGGAAATCCAATCTTCCCAACCGGCGGTTCTAATTTTGTAGTAAGTGGTCAGTTTACCTTACCGTATTCTTTGATGGGGATTACCAATCCGAGCGACAATCAATACAAATTTCCTGAATTTCATAAATGGAGATTTAACGGAGAATATTATGTGCCAATTGGAATGGGGCATGGGGAAGATAAGAGTAAGCAATTCATCTTAAAGGCCTCGGCTAAATTCGGGTTCATTGGTAAGTATAATAAGGATAAAGAAATCTCTCCTTTTGAGCGTTTTCAATTGGGAGATGCCGGGTTGAGTAATAATTTTGCTTTACTTGGATATGATATCATAGCACACAGAGGGTATCCGGTTTATTCTAATTCTAATACCAAAGTAAATCCTGATAATGTAACTCCGTCAGAATTTTTTACTATTTTCAATAAATATACGTTGGAACTAAGGTATCCGTTCAGCACCAACCCAAGCAGCACAATTTACGGGCTGGCCTTCTTTGAAGCGGCTAACGGATGGTATAAGTTTAAAGAATATAACCCGTTTAAGTTAAGACGTTCAGCTGGTGTGGGGATGCGTTTCTTCTTGCCAATGTTTGGACTGTTGGGATTTGACTATGGTATAGGGCTTGATAGAATAAAAGCCGGTGAGCCGATCAAAAGTGCGTTTAAATTTACATTTATGTTAGGTCAGGAACCTGAGTAATATTTAAAAAACAGTACAATGAAAAAGACATTATTTATCGCTTTTTGCTTATTAATAGCAGGAGTTATCACCAATGCTCAGCGTTATGCAGTCATTGACTCAAAATATATTTTAGAGAAATTGCCTGAGTATAAAGAGTCTCAGACAAAACTCGATGGATTTAGTCAGCAATGGCAACAAGAGATCGATAACAAACAAGCTGAACTCGATAAGATGTACAAAAGCTATGATGCTGAGCAGATCATGTTGCCGGATGATCTGAAAAAAAAGAGGGAAGACGAATTGTTCAATAAAGAAAAAGAATTAAGAGACCTCCAAAAAAAGCGTTTTGGATTTGAAGGCGACTTATTCAAAAAAAGACAAGAACTTATCAAGCCTATACAAGACAGAGTATATGCAGCGATTCAAAAACTGGCGGTTGATAAATCTTTTGACTTTATTCTGGATAAAAGTGAAGGAATTACCGTTATTTTTGCCGATCCCAAACTTGATCGCAGTGATGATGTATTGAGATTTTTGGGTGTTAAATAAATTATAAAGTAAGATTGCTATGCAGCGATCAATCTGAAAAAACAAACTATACAAGCATAAACATTTAAAAAAGAACAATGAAAAAATTATTTACAGTAGTAGCAGTGGGACTTTCGATTTTTGGATTTACAAATACAAGTACGGCACAAACCAAGATCGGTTATATAAGTATCGAAGAATTGATCAGTGTAATGCCTGAAGCTAAATCAGCGGATTCAGCTATACAAGATTATCAGTACTCTCTACAATTGCAAGGAAACGATTATATACAGGAGTTGAATGAAAAAGACAGTGCTTTTGTAAAAGATTCAGCAAAACTTTCTACAGCTACTAAAGAATTGAAAAGAAACGACCTATTGGCTTTGTATCAAAAAGTTTCAGGTTGGGACAAAACAATGCAGCAAATGATCGGAGAAAAGCAACAAACTTTAATTGCTCCCATTCAGGCTAAAGCAATAGAGGCAATTAGAACGGTAGCAAAAGAAAATGGATATACGTATGTATTAGATGCTAACACTTTGATCGTGTCACCAACAGGAGATAATTTGTTGCCTTTGGTAAAAAAGAAATTGAATATTAAGGATACACCGCCTACTACCAAGCCGGCAGTGCGTACAGGCCAATAATATTTTGGTTAACTATATTACAGCCATCTCCTTCAAGAGATGGCTTTTTATTTATTTAGCTTTATTTTTGATGTATGAGTAAACAGGGTGCTATTGGTGTTTTTGACAGTGGATATGGAGGATTGACTGTTTTGAAAGAGATAGTTGAATCGCTGCCACAATATGATTATCTCTATCTGGGAGATAATGCCCGTGCTCCTTATGGAACCAGAAGCTTTACTACCGTATACGAGTATACGTTACAGTGTGTGAAATGGTTTTTTCAACAAGGTTGTCCATTGGTAATATTGGCTTGTAATACAGCATCTGCCAAAGCATTAAGAACTATCCAACAAAATGATCTGGTTAAGATAGACAGTTCCAAAAGAGTGTTGGGAGTAATAAGGCCTACTACAGAAATAGCCGGAAGTATCAGTAAAACAAATCATATAGGAATATTGGGTACCAATGGTACAGTGCAATCAAACAGTTATCCGATGGAGATCAGTAAATTTTATCCATCAGCAAAAGTTTACCAGGAGGCTTGTCCTATGTGGGTGCCTTTAATTGAAAACAATGAATACAATTTACCGGGCGCAGACTATTTTGTAAAAAAGCATATTGATCATTTATTAGCTCAATCAAATGAGATCGATACCATTTTATTGGCCTGTACCCATTATCCTTTATTAATGGATAAGATAAAAGAGCATGTCCCGCCCGGCATTAATGTTGTTTCTCAGGGAGAAATAGTGGCCAAAAGTTTGGTAGAGTACCTGCAAAGACACCCTGAGATCGATCAAAAGTTGAGCAAAAATGCCCAAATCAGCTTTTTTACCACTGATTCTGCCGAAGATTTTGATAGCCATGCCTCCGCTTTCTACGGAAAATCGGTAAAATCAACGCATTTGGCGCTATAATGGCTAAATAAATTCAACATTCATCACCCATAATTCATAATTTTTTACTACTTTTGCCGTCCTTTCACAATTCATAGGGATGGTGCCCTGATGAATGTTTTAGAAAAATAATTTTGTAAAAGGAAAAAACTAATAAAATGCCGGGTAAAAAAAGAACCTTCCAGCCGCATGTACGTCGTAGAAAATCAGTACATGGATTTCGTCAACGCATGCAAACTGCTAATGGCCGTAAGGTGTTAGCTAGTCGCCGTAAAAAAGGACGTGTTAAATTAACCGTTTCTGACGAACGCTTCGGTAAGAAATAGAATCTTCAGATTCCTTTCAGAGGATCACGTAAAAATATTCAGCTCTCCTTTAGGAGGGCTTTTTTAATTTTGTATCATTGGATAAAAAAATACGATATACACTTGGTAAAAACGAACGGCTTAAAAGTCGTAAAATGATTGAGCAGTTGTTCAAAACAGGCAAATCGTTTTCAGCATTTCCATTTAGGGTTATCTATATACTTTCGACGTCGGACCACGGACCACAGATTACAGACGATAGCCGGCAGGGGAAAGGCAAAGAAATACTCCAGGCCGGGTTTAGTGTGAGCAGTAGAAATTTCAAAAAGGCGGTGGATAGAAACCGGATCAAAAGATTAATGAGAGAAGCCTATCGGCTACAAAAAAACGACTTGTTGCAACAATTACAAATTGCCGGCAAAAATCTGGCTGTATTTTTTTTGTTCACGGGAAATGAAGTGCCCGATTATGATCTGATTTTTACTAAGAAAGCAAAGGCATTAAAACAATTGCAAAAAATTGCGAATGAAAACATTGCTCCAGATAAGTAGTTATCCCTTTATCCTGCTGATAAAATTATATCAGTTGATAATATCTCCCTGGCTGGGTAGCAAATGCAGGTATACTCCCACTTGCTCACAATATGGTATAGACGCTTTAAAAAAATATGGCCCTGTAAAAGGATTATGGCTTACGGCAAAAAGAATAGCACGTTGTAATCCTTGGGGTGGGCATGGGCATGACCCCGTCCCTTAAGTATAGAAGGTTGGATCAGAAGAATAAATCCATAAAAATGAATAGAATAATTTTGTTATTGTTGGTTTGTTTGCTGTCTGGCAAAAATGTCTTTTCACAAACAGTCTATAATCTGGATTACGATATTTGGGTTACACAGGAGGATAGCCCTCTTTATGTATTTTCGAATAAAGCTTTCCTGCGTTCATCACCGGGTATTCAAAGTAAAATACTGGATTCTTTTTCCGTAGGAAGAGAAGTTGTTTTTAAAGAACGCACAACAAAATTCGAAACAATTAAAGGGGTGTATGCTCCGTGGGTGAAAATCAAATGTGGTAATAAAGAAGGGTATGTTTGGTTAGGGTTACTTGCGTTTGGCAAAACTGATTTTGATAAAACCAGTTTTATTTGTGGGATAGACAAGACAATAAATAATGCAGACGATGTAAGGTATGTGCTTCAAGTAAAGGCCATACGAAAAGATACGTTAGTGTGTATCGCTGAATGGAAGACAGAACCCAATGTAACATCTAGCTACGCTGAAATGAAGTTATTGGGAGATGTAAGATTGAAAAATCTTACAAATGTAGTGAGGGTGTCTTTAGGAGGAGAAGCTTGTGGAGTACCGACAAACTACTATTACTATGGTTGGACGGGAAAGAAACTTTTGCCCCTTCCCACTAAATATAGTGTAGGTGATGCCGATGTTTTTTATCATTCAGAAACCTTGCTTTTTCCGAATGAAATCGGTGGTCAACCCAATAAGATAATCAAGTTGATAGAAGAATACGAATTGCTGGAAGAAGCGACTGAAACGAAAAAGGAAAAAAGCAAAACAACAAATTCAAGAGAGGTGTATATCTGGAATGGCCAAAAAGCGGTTATGCAAAAAAGAAATAGCATAAAAATGCCGGAAAGAAAATTTCTTCCCGGCAGGTAAAATATTTTGATTATTATTTATTTAGCGGCCGTAAATCTTTCAGCAACTTTGCTCCAGTTTACTACATTCCAGAATGCAGCTAAATAATCTGCACGACGATTTTGATATTTCAAGTAGTAAGCATGTTCCCAAACATCAGCACCTAAAATAGGGGAGCCTTTTACTTCAGCAACATCCATCAATGGGTTATCCTGGTTAGGGGTAGAAGATACTTCTAATTTGCCATCTTTTACGATCAACCAGGCCCAGCCACTACCAAAACGGGTCATACCAGCTGTAGCAAATTTTTCTTTGAAAGCGTCGAATGAACCAAACGCAGCGTCGATAGCCGCAGCCAGATCACCAGAAGGTACACCACCTGCATTAGGCGCAAGACTTTCCCAGAAAAAAGTGTGGTTCCAATGACCTCCACCGTTATTACGTACAGCCGGGCTGATAGAGCCTGCAGCAGCTACCAGTTGTTCGATTGTTTTGCTTTCGTGTTCTGTGCCTGCAATAGCTTTATTTAAATTGTCTACATAGGCCTGATGGTGCTTGCCATGGTGTATTTGCATGGTTGTAGTGTCGATATGTGGCTCCAATGCATCATGTGCATATGGTAAAGCCGGGAGTGTAAATGCCATAATTGTTATTTTTTAATATTGTTTTGAATGGAGAACAAATTTACTATCTATTGATTGAAAACCAGACACTAAGTTTTTGTTTTTCGGAATTCGAAAATCATCTCCTTGCTTTAAAAAAGTCTTTCATTAGTTGAGCACATTCATCTTTTAGTACGCCACTCACCAGTTCTGTTTTAGGATGGAAGGGATTATTAGGCGATGTGTTTTTTCTGTGTCCGTTTTTTTCATCATCAGCTCCCCAAACTATTTTGCCGATCTTGCTCCAATATAAAGCACCGCAACACATGAGGCAAGGCTCAACAGTTACATATAATGTAGCTTCAGGTAAATACTTACTACCTAAAAAATTAAAAGCGGCTGTTAGCGCAATTATTTCGGCATGTGCAGTACTGTCCGTTAGTTTTTCAACCTGATTGTATCCCCTGGCAATTATCCTGTCGTTCATCACAACAATTGCTCCAACTGGAACTTCCCCTTCATCAAAAGCCCGTTTGGCTTCTTTTAGTGCCACTTGCATATATTGTTCGTCCGTCATGAAATTGTTTTATGGTATCTTGCCAAAGAATAAAAATAAAGAGATTACGTGACTATACGACAAAAGTTTTTACAACTCGTTTACCCGATATGGATGTTCATTGCCAGGCTTAAACCAAGGGTGCAACCGGTTCAGGCAAATACAAGGTCGATTCAACCAATTGAGTCATTCTATAATTTAAAAGCCGTCCAAAATGACAGAGTGCTTTTTAGTTTTTCGTTATTGAAGAATAAAAAGGTATTGATTGTAAATACGGCCTCTGATTGTGGCTATACCAACCAATACAGCGATCTGGAAAAATTATATCAGTTGCATAAAGATGAGTTGGTGATACTTGCCTTCCCGTCCAATAATTTCAAAGGTCAGGAAAAAGGAACAGATGAAGAGATCCTTGTTTTTTGCAAAACCAATTTTGGAATTACTTTTCCCATCATGCAGAAAACAACTGTAACCAAAAGATCTGATCAGCATGAGGTATATCAATGGCTAACGGATGCAACAAAAAATGGCTGGAACAATCAGTGGCCAACATGGAATTTTTCTAAATATCTCATCAATGAAAATGGTGTGCTGACACATTATTTTGAGCCATCCGTTTCTCCTTTGAGCGAAGAAGTAGAGCGTGCTATCAAAGCATAATTTACCTATCTTACATAAAATGATTGCAATATGTTTTCGAAAGCTGATATTGAAAAATATTTTCTTGCAGAGAAAAATGAAAGTTTACTTTTTATCATTATCGGCATTGTGGCCATTGTTGCTGCCTGTATCTTTTTCTTTTATTTGAAAACGAATTGGTATAAAGGAGCTGCTATCCCTTTTTTGATTGTAGGTATTATGCATTTGGTGGTAGGGTATACTGTTTACAAAAGGAGTGATGGCGATCGTCAACGGAATGTGTATGCATATGATCTAAATCCCGGAGAATTGAAAACAAAAGAATTGCCAAGAATGGGAACAATATATAAAAATTTTGTTGTTTATCGGTATATAGAAATAGGCCTGTTATTGATTGGTCTATTACTGTTTTTTTATTTTAAAAATAATTTGGATAAAACATTTTGGGTTGGGCTGGGTATTGCATTGGCAATAGAGGCTGCTGTAAGTCTCAGTGCTGATTATTTTGCGGAGAAGAGAGCAAAAGTGTATACTAAAGGTTTGATAGAGTTTGTAGAGAAGTAGTTTCACCGTTTATAGCGCCCCGACCTTATTCTTTATAAAATCTTTATACTTAATTATAATAGTTTTATAATCTGCATATATCTTATAGTTTACTTTTGTTATATCAAAGCAAAGTAGATGACAAAATATCTTTTGCATAAAGTAAGTAAACTCAATCAGTATATTATAAGCGTACTGTTAATTTTAGCAGTGGCTGTATTTTGTCATTTCCTTTCTGCCTATATTGGTTATAGAGTGGTGGCATTTATTTTATTGGTAACTGTTTCTCTGCTTGCCATGGTGTTTGATATTTTGCCTGTTCTGTTGTCGGCTGCTCTCACTGCATTGATTTGGAACTTTTTTTTCATTCAACCTCTTTTCACTTTCAGGATCACCTCTACAGAAGATAGGATATTGTTTTTGATGTATTTTTTAATAGCCTTAATAAATGCTGTGCTTACTTATAAAATAAGGCAGGTGGAAAAAATTGCTGCACAAAAAGAAGAAAAGGCAAATACTATAAAGTTATACAATACATTATTGAATTCTCTTTCGCATGAATTACGGACACCGATTGCTACTATCATTGCAGCTACAGATAATTTGCAAATGAATAGTAAAAATCTAACGCCATTGCAAAATTATGAGTTGGTAGATGAAATTTCCAAGGCGTCATTCCGGTTAAATAATCAGGTGGATAATTTATTGAATATGTCAAGAATAGACTCGGGAGTGATCCAACCTAAAAAAGATTGGTGCGATATAGAGGAACTCATTTACAGCACTGTGAAGAAGGTGGAAGTAAACAATAATCCGTCACAAAAAATAGCAATCAATATTAATCCATCTATTCCGCTTTTTAAAATAGATAAAGGGCTTCTGGAACAGGCTGTATATAATATTTTAAATAATGCTGTATTATATACAACAGCCAATTGCCGCATAGATATTGTAGCTCTTTGTAATACAGATCTTTTACAGATAATGATTGAAGATAATGGCGGAGGTTTTCCGGAGAATGAAATTGACAATGTGTTTGATAAATTTTATCGATTGAATAATAGTAAACCCGGGGGGACCGGGTTAGGTTTATCTATTGTAAAAGGATTTATAGAAGCTATGGGAGGATCGGTGCATGTAGAAAATGTCAGTACGGGTGGAGCAAGGTTCACTATCAGCATAGCGGCCGAAACATCTTACCTTAAAAATTTAAAAAATGAATAAGGCAGAGATATTAGTAATTGACGACGAGGCAGCTATTCGTAAACTGTTGGAAATTACTTTGCAGAGTAATGATTTTGCTGTAACACATGCCTCTACAGCAAAGGAGGGAATTGTCGTGGCAGCTAATCATCCTCCTGATCTCATCATCCTAGACCTTGGGTTACCTGATGAGAGTGGGCATTCAGTTTTAGTGCAATTGAGAGAATGGTTTACCAATCCTATTATTATTTTATCAGCAATTAGCGATGAAGAGGATATTGTAAAAGCGTTGGACAATGGAGCAAATGATTATTTGATCAAACCATTTCGAACAGGAGAATTATTGGCACGAATTCGCTCAGCCTTACGGGGAAGTATAAATGCGGATAATATGCCATTAATTAAATGCGGCAGTCTTCAAATAGATCTGCTGTCAAGGGTTGTCAAAAAAAATGATGAAATTGTAAAACTGACGGTTACGGAATACAATTTACTTTCATTGTTTGCGAAAAATGAAGGAAAGGTTCTAACTCATCAATATTTATTGAAAGAAGTATGGGGGCCGGGTTATATCAATCAGTCGCAGTATCTGAGAGTATTTATTGCACAACTAAGAAAAAAAATTGAAGCAGATGCCAACAGACCGGAGATCATTGTTACAGAATCCGGTATCGGTTATCGCTTTGTTGTAAAAGAATAATCACAATCACATATTAATTTTTTAAGATGAATTCAAATCATAAAAGTTTGAACAGGGTAACTATTGCCTCATTGTTAGTGGCTTTGGGAATTATTTATGGAGATATTGGCACAAGCCCCTTGTATGTTTTAAAAGCTATTGTTGGTGACAGGCCAATTGATGAAACGCTTGTGTTTGGTGGTGTTTCATTAGTATTTTGGACATTGTTTTTTCAAACTACTGTAAAATATATATGGCTTACGTTGAGGGCCGACAATCATGGGGAAGGAGGAGTTTTTTCTTTATTTGCTTTGGTAAAAAGATATAATAAAAGCTTGGCCATAATAACAATATTAGGCGCTACAACTTTGTTAGCAGATGGCATCATCACGCCGCCGATCTCTGTTGCATCGGCAATCGAAGGGCTAGGCACTGTTAATGGATTAGAGCATATTTTTGCTCCTGGCAATACAATTACTGTAGGTGTTGTGATCGCAATTATCTCTTCGCTTTTCTTTTTTCAAAGATTTGGTACACAAAATATCGGCAAAGCATTTGGGCCGGTAATGACTATTTGGTTTACCATGTTATTGGTTGTTGGATGTAAAGAACTGATCTATTATCCCAGTGTATTAAAATCTTTAAATCCATATTACGGTTACAAGTTATTGGTGCATTATCCAAAAGGGTTTTGGTTGTTGGGAGCAGTGTTCTTAGCTACAACAGGTGCAGAAGCTTTGTACAGCGACCTGGGGCATTGTGGTGTAAAAAATATACGCATTACGTGGATATTTGTAAAAACAAGCTTGGTAATAAATTATATTGGTCAGGCCGCATGGATCATGAATTTAAAATCGCCGACACTAAATGGGTTAAATCCATTTTTTGAAATGATGCCGCATTGGTTTTTAATACCCAGCATTATTATAGCTACATCCGCTACTATCATTGCATCTCAGGCGTTGATCAGTGGTTCGTTTACTTTAGTAAGCGAAGCAATGAATTTAAACTTTTGGCCCAGAGTAACCGTAAGACAGCCATCGGATATTAAAGGACAAATTTATATCCCAAGTGTAAATACAATTCTTTGGTTTGGCTGTGTATTGATGATCTTATATTTTAAAACTTCTTCATCAATGGAGGCTGCATATGGATTTTCAATAACCATTGCAATGATGATGACGACAGTGTTGCTCAATTTTTATCTGAAATTCAGATTGAAATGGAATCAGGTATATGTTACGTTGGTTATCGGTTTGTTTGCAATTATTGAAACATCTTTTTTTATTGCCAATGTTGCCAAGATAAAAGAACGTTGGATGTTCTTGTTTTTCGAATTATTTATTTTTATGACGATGTATGTTTGGTATTATGCAAGAAAAATCAATAATCGGTTTACAAAGTTTGTTGACTTGGGGAAGTATACACCCCAATTGATAGAATTAAGTGCAGATGATTCAATTCCGAAATTTTCCACACATCTTATTTATCTCACTAAAGCAAATAGCAGAACTCAGATCGAAGAAAAATTAATGAAATCAATTTTTTCTAAAAAACCAAAACGTGCGGATGTATATTGGTTCGTTCACATAAATCGTACAGAAGAGCCATTTACGATGAGTTACGATGTATCTGAATTGGTAGACGATAAAGTGATAAAAGTAAATATCAATATCGGTTTCAGGATTCAGCCGAAAACAGAAATGTACTTTAAAAAAATTGTGCAGGAATTGGTTGCTAATAAAGAATTGAATTTGCATATCCGGCCGGATGGGTCGACAAAATATAACAGCGAACCGGATTTTAAATTTGTGGTCATTGAAAAATTTATTTCTGTAGAAAACGAATTTGCACTTAAAGACGGGCTTTTGCTGCAGGCCTATTTTAAACTTAAAAGTTTGGGCCAACGAGATGAAAAAGCATTTGGACTTGATAAAAATGATGTAGTGATTGAAGAAATTCCATTGGTGTACCAGTCAGCACAATCAATTGAATTAGTTCGGAATAATAAAGCGGAAACTGTGATGTAAAAAAATGTCCGATTAATTAATCGGACATTTTTCATGATAATTTATCAATTCAATCGGCGTTTTTTCAAATTCATATCCGGCATATTTCGTTACGATTTCATCTAACACTGCATCAATTTCCTCAACAGTTTTTAACGTAACTAATTGCATGCGGTAATCTTTAATGCCTGGTAATCCTTTTAAGTAATTTGTATAATGACGACGCATTTCAAAAATGCCAACTACAGGTCCTTTCCATTCATAAGATTTGTGCAGATGTTTTTTACAAACTTCCACTCTGTCTTCAATACTTGGAGAAGGCAATATTTCTCCGGTTTTGATATAATGTTTGATCTCATCAAATATCCATGGGTAACCAATGGCAGCTCTGCCGATCATAACACCATCCACTCCATATTTATTTTTATACTCGACAGCTTTTTGAGGACTATCAATGTCTCCGTTTCCAAAAATGGGTATTTTGATACGAGGATTGTTTTTTACTTTTCCTATCAATGTCCAATCGGCTTCCCCCTTATACATTTGAGCACGAGTACGGCCATGTATAGCTAATGCCTTAATGCCAACATCCTGTAATCTTTCAGCTACTTCTTCAATATTTAAATTGTTGTCATCCCAACCCAAACGGGTTTTAACAGTAACAGGTAAAGAAGTTGATTTTACAACAGCAGCGGTTAAACGTACCATTAAATCAACATCTTTTAATACGCCGGCACCGGCACCTTTTAATGCCACTTTTTTTACAGGACAGCCAAAGTTTATATCTAACAGATCTGGGTTAGTTACATCAACAATCTTTGCAGCAAGTGCTAAACTCTCTTCATCACCACCAAATATTTGGATACCAACCGGTTTCTCGTAATCGAAAATGTCTAATTTTTTTCTGCTTTTAATAGCATCTCTTATCAATCCCTCGCTGCTGATGAATTCGGTATACATCAGATCGGCCCCCTTGTCCTTGCACACGGCACGGAAAGGAGGGTCGCTCACGTCTTCCATTGGGGCAAGAAGTAAAGGAAAATCAGACAATTGTATGTTACCTATTGTTGGCATTTGTAATTTGTAAGTTAAAATGAGTGTAAATTTACGCCTAAATAATTTTATACATGCAATACAAGAGCATAAAAGGTTATACCGGAGCCGCTCAATTAGGTATTTTATTGGCTTTTGTGGGGGCTGGTTTGCTGTTGGCGGGGGCTGTTCAAACGTATTTTGGGTATAGAGCTATAGGCACTAGTTCAGTGCCGTTTTCGCAGTTGGGGGATGCCATGTTAAAGGCGCTCATGAAACCTGAAAATGCAGTTTATATGCAGTTGTCACAAATATTTGGCACTTTTTTTCTGATGTTTGTTCCGTCAGCAGGCTTTATCTTATTATGTCATAAAAAAATATCCTGGGCCGGTTTTACCAAGCATTTTAATTTATTTCAGATAGTACTGGCTTTCATAATCATTTTGTGCACCACCTTGTTTGCCAATCCGTTTGCTGATATGAGCAAAGCTGTGTTTGCCCATTTTCCTCATTGGGATATGCTGGCTAAAAATGCAGAAAAAATGTATAATGATGCCGTTGCGTCAATGAGCGGATTAAATACCTGGCCGCAATTTTTTGTAGGGATGTTTATTGTGGCATTTTTACCAGCCTTGTTCGAGGAATTATTTTTCAGAGGGACCATGCAGAATTTTTTTATGCGTTGGTGGAAAAATCCAGTGCTGGCGATTGTAGTGACCTCTATTGTATTTAGTTTTATTCACGCCTCCTATTATTTATTCATCAGTCGTTTTATATTGGGCTGTGCACTTGGAATGCTTTTCTATTACAGTAAAAATATATGGGTGAATACATTTGCTCATTTTATGAACAACCTGATGGCACTGTCGCAATTATTTTATCTGAATAGAACAAAAGGAGGTAAAGTAGACGTAAACAATATGGATACACCAATGCCGCTATGGAGTTTGTTGATCGCCTCAGTGATATTAGTGGCTTTATTTATTCTTTTTAAAAATATAAGTAAACACAATCGTGAAAAGATCGAATTAGCAGAAACTGAAACAAGCGCAGATAACGCAGTTATAGAGTAAGTACACAATTATTATGGCATTAAATATCGACACCCTAAAAACAAGATCACTGACCGCAGTAGTATTTGTAGCTGTAATGCTGGCAGGCCTACTATGGAATTTCTGGAGTTTTTTAGTTTTATTCAGCATCATTCATATCGGGTGCTGGTATGAATTTATAAAATTGCACGAATTAATCACAAATAAAAAAAATAGCATATATCTGTATTTAGGCATAGTTTATATTTCATTACCTATCATTTTGATGATGTTGTTGGGAATGCAATGGAAATCAACCGTTAGCACAGAAGCTTCGCAATCAAATTATACTTATCTATTTCCTTGTGCTATTATATTTTCTATCTGGATCAATGATACCATGGCATATATTGTAGGTTCATTGATCGGGAAAACACCATTTTCAAAAATATCACCTAAAAAAACGTGGGAAGGAACAATTGGTGGAGTGCTCTTATGTGTTGTAGTGATAGCCTTACTCGGTTTTTATATTCCTGTTGCTAAAATTATCTCTGTGCAACATTGGATCGCTATAGCAGCTATTTGTGCTATTTTTGGTACTGCCGGCGATTTGCTTGAAAGTAAATTAAAACGCATGGCTAATGTGAAAGACAGTGGCAGCATTATGCCGGGACACGGCGGTTTTTTAGATAGATTCGATTCGATGTTAGTAGCTACACCATTTGTTTGGCTATATGTGCAATTATTCATTTAGTTGCAACCACTAAGTAATAAAAGCGTCAATTCTCCCTTGCCACATGCCTCTGGTGGCTTATATTTGCTGTTCAATTTTTTGATATGACGATTCACAGAGAAGGATATAAAAGTATTGCCATCGGCACGTTGATTTTTGGTGCTATCAATCTTATTTATTTTTATTTTTTTAGTGCAAGCTGCCAATGGTTAGGTTGGGTGATATTTTTCGCTACACTTTTCCTGCTGCTGTTTCTTGTTTCATTCTTTAGAATCCCGAATCGAGCATTGACCATTAAAGATGGTGTTGTGGTAGCACCTGCAGATGGCAAAGTGGTTGTAATAGAGGAAGCTTTTGATGAGGAATATTTTAAGACAAAACGATTGCAGGTATCTATTTTTATGAGTCCTGCAAATGTGCATGTAAACAGGAACCCTATTAGTGGAGATGTGATCTATAATCAATATCATAAAGGAAAATATTTGGTGGCATGGCATCCAAAATCATCTACAGAAAACGAAAGACACTCTGTGGTGATCAAAAAAGATAATACAGAGGTATTAGTAAAACAGATAGCAGGAGCTTTGGCGAAAAGAATTGTAAACTATTTGCAGGTAGGTCAAAAAGTGAGTCAAACAGAAGAAATGGGCTTTATTAAATTTGGCAGCAGGGTAGATATGCTATTACCGGTTGGGACAAAAGTGAATGTAGAGCTGAATCAAGTGGTACAAGGAGGGGTGACCATTATCGCTACTTTATAGGCTTATCCGAAGAATTTTAACAGTCATAACTTGGCTGCTACTCGTTTAGCTGTTATTTTTATACACTTAAAAAATACAATATGAAGAAAATGTTTTTATTAGCCACTGCTGCTTTATTGGTTACAGGTGTAACATTTGCCAATGATGGGGGCAGAAAGAAAAAATGTGGTAAAGGAAAAAAATGTGCAAGCCATTCAAAAAGATGTTGTAAAAAATCTGCTACAGCAGCAATGTAATTTTACAGCAGAAACTTATTTGGTCTTCCTGATTTCAGGAAGGCTTTTTATTAAAAAATATTTTCCAGTTCTTTTAAGTTAGTAATTGTATACGTTGGCTGCAGGTCTGTTACTGCGTTGATATGATTAACAAAAACAGTATCCATCCCGGCATTCATTCCTCCCTGGATATCTGCTTCCAGGTTGTCTCCCAGCATAATACTTTCGTGTAGAGCAGCTCCGGCTTTGTTCATTGCGTACTCAAATATTTCTTTCTTAGGCTTCAGGCTATTACTAGCCTCAGAGGTGATCACATGTGTAAAATAATTTTCTAATCCACTGTTATTTAATTTACTCCACTGTGTTTTTTCAAAGCCATTGGTAATTAAATGAAGGTTGTATTTTTTCGCAGATAAATAATCCAACACCTCCTTCGTATGTGGGAATAGATTTTTTTTAGCCGGCAATAATTCTAAAAATTTTTCAGACAGGTCTCTCGACAACGTTTCGTCTCCGATCTTAAATTCCAGTAAAGTACGCCACATACGTTTCCATTTAAGTTCTTCTGCTGTAATGAGTCCATTGTGATAACGGCTCCATAAGATCTCATTGTGATACAGGTAATGCTGATGAAAGCTGTCAAATTCGGTGATCCCCTTTTTATCCAACTCAAAAAAAGTATATACTTCGATCAGGGATTCCTTCGCATTAGTATTAAAATCCCATAAGGTATGATCGAGATCAAAAAAAAGATGTTTGTATTTATTCATTACTGATTGCAAATTACAGATTGTAGATTTGCAAAGAAAAGCGAAATTGTTAATATTCGGCTTTTAATACTAATTTCCAAAAAATCAATGTGATGAATATAATTGTAACAGGAGCATCGAAAGGTATGGGAAAGGCTATTGCTATTGCATTTGCTAAAGAAGGAGCTAATCTTTTTTTATGTGCCAGAAATGAGACAATCTTACAACAAACAGCCGCGGAGATCTCGACTCTGTATCCGTCAATTTTGGTTAAAATAAAATCGATCGATCTGTCAAAAAAAGAGGGAGCCCAGGCATTAGGAGAATGGGTGAATGGATTCAGGGTGCCTATCGATATCTTAGTGAATAATGCAGGACAGTTTTTACCCGGAAGTATTTATAATGAGCCTGAAGGGTTATTGGAAAAAATGATTGAAACAAATTTGTATAGTGCCTATCATCTTACGAGGAAAATTGTGCCACAGATGATCAAAAATAACAGTGGCCATATTTTCAATATTTGCTCTATCGCTTCTTTAAATGCTTATCCTAATGGCGGAGGTTATGGTGTCAGCAAATTTGCAATGATGGGCTTTAGTAAAAATTTGCGGGAAGAGTTGAAACCGTATAATATTAAAGTGACTGCTGTTTATCCGGGAGCTGTATTGACAGATTCGTGGGGAGATTTTGATAATTCTTCTAATCGAATCATGGAAGCAGAGGATATAGCAACAATGATCGTAGCGGCGTCAAAACTTTCTCCGCAGGCTGTTGTAGAAGATATTGTGTTGAGGCCACAGTTAGGTGACCTGTAATAATTGTGATCACACTTCGGTGTACTTGTAGCCGGTTCCTCTTACAGAATGAAAGAATGTAGGATTGCGGCTATCTTCTTCAAAATATTTTCTGAAGTTCAATATAAAGTTATCAATTGTTCTGGTAGTTGGGTATACATTATATCCCCAAACGGATTGCAATATCTTCTCTCTCGTCACCACTTCATTTTTATTTTCGATCAACAATTTCAGTAGCATCATCTCTTTTTTTGTAAGAGAAATTCTTTCGCCATCTTTAGTAACACATTCCTGTGCTTTAAAATCTATGAGGTTTTTACCGAATTGATATTGCAGATCTAATGGCTGCCTGGTAGCTATCCGCTGACTTTTTTGTACCAGTTTGTTTACCCTCAATAACAATTCTTCCAGGTTAAACGGCTTGGTAAGGTAATCGTCCGCACCTTTTTTTAAACCAAGCACTCTGTCAGCACTACTGTTTTTTGCACTAAGTATCAGGATAGGAATGTCATTGTTTTGTAAACGTACGCTTTCACAAACCGAAATACCGTCTAATTCTGGCAGCATCACATCTAGTATCATCAGGTCAAAATGCTCTTGTTGTATTGCTTTAAGTGCTTCTACGCCATCATATACGCCTGTTACTTCATAGTTCTCTAACTCAAGATTTAGCTTCAGCGCCTCTTGCAGGTTTTCTTCATCTTCTACGAGTAATATGGAAATTTTATCTTGAGACATTATGATGCGTTAGTGAAATTGATTACAAAAATACTACCTGCCGGGTTATTGTCTGCAACAGAAATAGTAGCATTATGCTGCTGTGCTATTTTTTTTGTGAGAAACAGCCCTAATCCGGTTCCTTTCGCTCCTTTGGTGGCTGTATTACCTATTCGGTAATACTTGTCAAATATTTTCTTCTTTTCATTGCCGGCAATCCCTCTTCCTTCATCTTTTACCGATAATGAGATAGTTGTTGGGGTTGATGTTAATGCAACTGTTACGGTAGATTCCTTTGAGGAATATTTAAGTGCATTATCTATCAGGTTGTTGATAGCCATTTGTAAAAGCAATCTATCGCCTTCTACAAACAGATCGGCATCAACAGCCTGTTGCAAACTTCTTTGAGGAAAGCGGATAGAAAAGTCGGTTATGCAATCAACTACCAGTTCGCTGAAATTTATTTCTTCCTTGGTAATGCTGTAACCGCCTGCTTCGATCTGAGAGGCCAGCAGCATATTGTTACATAGCGCATTCAGTCGGTTAGCTTCCTGGATGGTGTTTTGTATCAATCGTTGTTGTTGGGCATCTCCCAGCTTTCTTTTTTGAAGTGTTTCTAAGTTTAATTTAGTAACAGCTATAGGGGTTTTTAATTCATGTGTTATGGCCATCATGAAATTTTGCTGTTGTACGGCAGATTTAAATTGTTTGCGTACTGATCTGAAAATATAAAAAGCACCGCCTAAAATAAGTAAGAGAAAAATACTGCCTTCGCCGATATATTGAGCAGTCTTTCTTTTTTCTATATCTTTTATAGTATCTGTCAGGTCAGTATATCGAGGATCATCTTTATTGATCTCAGATATCTTATATGCTGCCATTTGATGGTTTTGATTGTTTAAGGCAATAAACCACCATACCAATGCGGCAATGATGTATACCAATAAGAACCAGTATACAATGAAGATAAAACGAAGACGTTTAGATTTATAAAAAGAAAATGGCATTCATTACAGTGTGAATGTTATTAAATACCCGGCTATTTTACTTTTTCTACCCTGATACCAATGCTTAAAATATTGAGCAGCGGGTTTTCTCTCATGATCTGTTGTATAGAAAATATATAATTTCCGGGTTTATTAAATTTAAAAGGTCCGTTGGTGATGGATTTTCTTAATTCCCAGATATCATCCATGCCTGTGCCATCCCAACCTTTTGCATCTGTGCCAAGCAAGAGATCAAAGCGTTGAAACCTCATGGTATCTTTAGATGACTGTGTGCCTATGTTCAACCAGATATTATTGTACCTGTAAGCGTCCCTATGGCGAATTACGACATATAAATTATATTCAGAGCCAGTGTCGGTAATATTGAAATTAAATGAAGGTTTGAAATTGTAGTTCCATTCATTTTTCGGAATAGCCACATTTTTCTCAAAAACATCCAGTTTAGTGCAGGATGGAGTTGCCAATAAAAAACAAACTACTGAAAAAAATAATGATCGGGACTTTACTATCATCTTGCAAAAATAATTATTGCTTATCTATTTATTACAAAACATTTAGTATCTGTTCTTTAGCTTTCTCCAACTCATCTTTCATGGTTACAACGCATTTTTGTATATCTGCATCATAAGCTTTGCTGCCGGTAGTATTTATTTCTCTTCCCATTTCCTGAATGATAAAAGATAATTTTTTGCCTTTAGATACTTCGTTGTTATTTAACAACTGCCTGAAATAGTCGCAATGTTGTTTAAGACGCACCTGCTCTTCATGTATATCAATTTTTTCGATATAGTAGATCAGTTCCTGTTCCAGGCGATTGTTATCATAATTTTCTTTGCCTACATGTGCTTCTAAAAGCGTTGCAATTTCTTCACGAATTCTTTTTATACGATTGGGTTCAAACTTAATGATAGACTCCTCCTGCTCATTGATATTATTGATGCGTTTTAGCAGATCTTTCTCCAAACTGGCTCCTTCCGCAAGCCTGTGCTCATCCAGTTCAGTTAGTGCAGCCAGCAATACGTTTTTAAATTCTTTAAAATCATTGTCATTTAAAATGTCATTGGTGGGGGTCACTACTTCAGGAAGTCTGAGCAGAGCACTTAATACCGAATTGGTATCGATCTTTAATTCAGCAGATAATTGTTCAATCTGATGGTAATATGCTTTGATAAGATCTGTATTGATGTTTACGGGTTTAGATGTTCCGTTTTGTTTTATGGTAACGATACATTCAACTGTTCCTCTAACCAACTGTTCCTGTAAAATATTTCTGATATCAAATTCATAGGGACGAAGTAGAGGCGGCAACCTTAGCTGCATTTCAAATTGTTTTCCGTTCAGAGATTTTACCTCTACCAGAAAGGTTTTATCATTTACTGTTTGCTCGGCTCTTCCAAAGCCCGTCATTGATTTTAACATTGAGATAATTCAGTTGGTTTACTAAAAATGCAAGTTATGGTAAAATAAACACTAATCGGGTAAGTCAAAAAGCATTTTGAATAATTCGTTTTTGGAGATTTCCTTCATTTCTCCGGGCATGAGGCCCTTAACGGTACATTTTTCTATACTGTGCCGGATCAGCCTTAAGGTAGGAAATCCAACTGCCGCTGTCATTTTACGCACCTGCCTGTTTTTGCCTTCTGTTAGGTTTATTTTTATCCAGCTGGTAGGTATGTTTTTTCTGAATCTGATGGGAGGGGTTCTTTCTGGTACAGCCGGTTCATTTGCACATATCGCAGCGGTGCATTTTTTTGTTGAATACCATTTGCCATCGATGGTAATAACGACACCGTTTTGTAAGTTAGCGATCGCTTCATTTGTAATAGCGCCATCTACCTGTACCCAATACTCCCGTTTATGCTTATACGCAGGGTTTAATAATCGATTGTTTAATTCTTTATCGTTGGTAAAAATCAATAATCCTTCGCTATCATAATCTAATCTTCCAACAGGATAAACATCTTTCGGTACTTTAAAATGATCCTTTAAAGTTTGCTTTCCTTCCTGAGCACTGAACTGGCATAATACATTGAAAGGTTTATAAACGATAAAATATCTATGCTGCATGTTGAAAATATAAAACGATAAAATTATTTAAAAAAGAAAGTTTTCTAGTTGAAATCAAACTGTATAAAAATAAGAAAGCCCGACATTTGATAGCCAGGCTTTGTTATATGGATGGGTTAGTAAGTACCAGGAAATAAATTTCCTTACACAATATTAAAAATAATTTTTTCTAATCAAAAAAATATTTAAACAAATTTTATTAACATTTTAATTTTGGCTGTGGATAAGGCTACAGTTTTTTTTATGTCATCGCAATATTTTATTACTCACTTTAAAAATGAAATGGCGAAGTAAATTTTTTGTTGTCCTCTGAAAGTATTGATAATACTGCCTTTCAACGAGGGTCATTTTTTTGTGATGATGCCTGCCGAAAAAAATATTATTGATATTTTGTTATTCCTATCGATGCTTTTTTATCAATTTCACATCCTAAAAAAAGTTGTATTTTTTTTGACATAAAGAGGGTTATTTGAGCAAAAACAGGCTAAAATTCTTTGTATTCACAATAAAGAGAAAGCACATTACCTTTGATGAAATTTTGACTTATGCAATTTCCCTCTCCTGTTTCTGTAAAATGGATAGCTGAATTTATCGGTGCAACAACTGTTGGCAATGAAAATTTATCAGCTACCGGAATCAATGAAATACATAAAGTGGAACCTGGTGATTTAGTTTTTGTCGATCATCCGAAATATTATAACAAGTGTATTAACAGCGACGCAACATTTATCATTATCAATAAAAAAGTGGATTGTCCTGATAATAAAGTTTTGTTAGTAGTAGAAAATCCATTTGACGCTTATTGTAAAATCGTAACTCATTTTCGTCCGTTTTTGCCTGCGAAAAAAATGATAAGTGATACATCAAAAATTGGTGAGGGGACTTTTGTATATCCAAATACTTTTATTGGCCATCATGTAACGATCGGAAAAAATTGTATCATTTATCCTAATGTAACCATCATGGATTTTTGTATTATCGGTGATAATGTAGTGATACAATCAGGTAGTGTTATCGGCAGCAATTCTTTCTATTACAATACTAAAAAAGACAGAGATATCTGGTACAAAAAAATGCCCGATTGTGGTCGGGTAATTTTGGGTGATTTTGTAGAGATCGGAGCCGGATGTACAATCGACAGAGGGGTTAGTCATGATACGGTAATAGGAGCCGGAACAAAGATCGATAACCTTATTCATATAGGGCATGATACCGTAGTTGGTAAGAATTGCCTGTTTGCGGCTCAGGTGGGTATTGCAGGTGCTACCACAGTAGGCAATGGGGTTACTTTATGGGGGCAGGTTGGGGTGAGTAAAACACTTACTATTGGGGATAATGCCGTTGTGTATGCCCAAAGTGGGGTTCCGGCCTCAATAGAAGGTAATGCTGTTTATTTTGGTAGCCCTGTTGAAAATGCAAAAGATAAAATGAAAGAATTGGTTTGGATAAAACGTATCCCTCAGCTTTGGGAAAAAGTAATGGGGAAATGATAGAACACAGATAACATAGATAAAACTGAATAACACTGATTTTATAAAGTATAATCAGCGTTCAATCAGGGTTTATAATCGTACGGTAACATGTCCGCCACCTTCTCCCAGGTCCAGTAGCCATTGATAGTAATGTTATCCTGGTCATAATAATATCCGTTTTGTTCTATTACAATTGAATGAGACGGATTGATTGATAAGATAGACAATTGAAATTTCTTCGGGGAATCGTCATTTTGAGCAATATACTCAGCAGCCGGCTCCTCCTTTTTATACAACACCGCCATATCAGGTTGGTTTGGTGAGAAATCTACAGTTTGAGTGCTGTCATCTTTGCTGTAATTAATAGCACCATAAAAATCCTTAAGCGTTATCGCATTTTCGATGTCATTATTTTTGGTTACAAACTGTATCTCAAATCCTTCCTTTTTTAAATTCTTACTATAAACACTTCTCATAAAATGAAGAATAGAGCCATTGTATGCATTCAGTCGGTTTTGTTTCCATAATTCCTGCTGAGCAATATCCGTAGGTTGCATTTCTTCAAACAAAGGGTATCCGGAGTAAGTAGCCGTTTGAGTGGCGTACTCATATGTAAAAGAATCGAGGGTGTATTTTATTTTGTAGCCTAATGCATTGTTTTGAATTTCTAAAGGGGTATTAGCTAATACTTTTAACCTGTTCTTTCTTTTACTGAAATAAAATTTCAAGCTGTCCTGATTCAGCAAAACACAGTTTTGACTAAATGGAGTGCTGCCGATAAAATTGTCTTTAAAAAAGTAACCATACTTTTCCCATCCATCTTTAACCTCGTTGCTCGAAACAATGGCTACCACTTCCATCGATTTTTCTTTTTGTTTCAGTTCAAGAAAAATATTTTTATTATCCGCATCTGTTGTAGATATCCTTTTTGTTTCTGTTTCATAACCGGTATAAGTAACAACAAGGTCGTATCCGCCATTAGGTAAGTATAAGGTGAAATTTCCTTCTGCATCTGTAGCAGTGCCAAATGTGGTGTTTTGTGCAAATACAGATGCCGCCTGCAATGGGGCCTTAGTTACTGCATCAGTAATTTTGCCACTGATAGTAAAATATGTTGATTGAGAGAATCCTTCAGCAAGAATTAATAAAAGGGAGAAAAGAGAAACTATTTTTTTCATGTATCGGAAATTATAGCGTCAAGATCGTATTTTTTTCTAAAAGAAATCGTTAATATTTGGAAGAGAATAGCCTTGCTATTTTTTTGAAAGTCCGTTGATAAAAGCGGCACAGGTATGTGCGATAGTGTCTTCAATTTTCCTGTAAGTAAAACCAGGTAATTGTTTTTTTAATTTACTATTATCAAAATTCACCTTTGCCATTGCGGCAACTGAGGTTTCTTTAGTTATTAATGGAGTTTTGCCTGTAAATATACTTTTGATGGCTTCCAAACGCCAAACAACTTTTGCTAAAAAGGGGGTTACTTTTTTATAAGGTGTTTTTTTTCCAAATGTTTTTGCAATAAGATCGAACAATTCTTTGAAGCTTTTATTTTCGGCATTAATAATAAATCTTTGTCCGCTAATATCGCTGTCCATTAATTGTATCATGGCTGCTGCCACATCTCTTACATCTACGAATCCTGTTGTACCATCGCTGTACCATGGAAATTCGTTGTAAATACTTTTGAACAGATGAGGGCTTCCTGCATTCCAATCTCCTGCACCTAAGATGATGGTGGGGTTTACTATAACTGCATCGAGACCTTCTCCTATGCCCCGCCAGACTTCCATTTCGCCGAGGTATTTACTTTGTCCGTAATGACTATTGTTGGTCTCTTCTGTCCAATTCATTGTTTCATCAATCGCTACATCTTCTCTCATTCTTCCCAATGAAGCTACACTGCTGACATGGACAATCTTTTTTATACCTGAATTAATAGCTGCGTTTACAATGTTGGCAGTGCCTTCTATATTAACTTTAAACAGCTCTCTTTTTAACCTGGGGTTAAATGTTACAATGGCAGCACAATGATATATCTGTTCAATATCTTTATTGGTTTGCAAAATATTTTCCAGTTCTGCAATATCCAAAATGCTGCATTTGATCTGGTGAAGATTGGCGGACTGAAAATCAGGTAATGGTGTCTTATTGTATATGGCAAATACTTTTTTGCCTTGCTCTAATAATTGTGCAATCAGTTCCCTGCCTACTAATCCCGATCCTCCGGTTACAAAAACCATTTACCTGTTTGATTAAAAATGAATAATGATCAAAAGTACAAAAGTGCTATCAATAAAAAAGCCTTCCAAATGGAAGGCTTTTTTATTGATAATTATCTTAGTTCTAACTTCAGCAATCTTTTTTCAAGTGCTTCAATTTTTTTATCCTGCGCTTCAATAGTTTTTTGTTGCTCCTGTACTGCTTCAATTAACGGAACTACAAATGTTGCATATCTCAAAGCGTATTTACCATCAGGTTTGGTTGGCGTAACTACACCACTAAAATTATATCCGATTTTTTTAGCGGCAGCTTCTACTTCCTGAGCGATCAAGCCATTGTAAGTTTTAGTTTCATTTTGAGAGATCTTTTGTTTGTATCCGTTAGAAGTGAATTTTTTCAACAACATATCATTATTAGCAATGTCTTTGCCATTTCTTGCCATTTTGTTTGCTCCTTTAATAGAACGAATTCTGCTGTCATTTAATTTAGTGAAATTGTAATGGTAATTTACCGGACGTAATTGCATGATGAAATTCAAACCACCATTTTCATTTTTGATATCTTTTTTAAATCTACCATCACTTAATACGCTCCAATCTACCGCACCGCCAATTTGTTCTACAAAATCATCACCAATTCTAACCATATTGCTAACATCAGCCAATGCTCCAGAACCTATAGCAGTAGAGTTTACTACATCCAAACTGTTCGTTGCATCATAACAATCAGCAAAAGAACCCAATGCTGTGTTGTAATAACCTTCCCCGAGATAACCAATAGAGGAACCCGCAAGGGCACCAACAGCAGTATTAAAATTACCTTGACCGGTAGGATCATCATTATTTACCAATGCCTGATAACCGATACCTACACTTCCGATATCGCCAGAAGCTAGCGCTAATGCATAAGATCCAATACCTATATTAGCAAAGCCTGTATCCCCATAATATATTGCATTTATACCAATACCAATATTGTCAGTCCCAACAGCTTCATTAGTAGAGATACCAGAACTATCACCGATGAAAAGATTTTCACGACTTATTTGTCCTACAACAACATTATTTGTCCTGATACGTAAAGGCACATTGGTTGTGGTGCCTATAAAATTTGTAGAAGGATTAGTGCCGGCGTTACCAGTAAGCCCCCAACCTGAAGAAGCAGCAGCAGTCAATAATCTTGACCAAACCGGAGAAGCGGGAGTACCGCTGTTAAAATAGTAACCAGCACCCAAAGTTGAGTTAGTATTATATACCAACAAACTGGTAGCTGGAGAAGCAATAGTAACAGCATCCGTAGAAGTAGTAAGATTAACTCTTGGGATAAGCAGCCCTTTATTGGTTGCAGTGATATCAAGTCCTGCACTGGTGTTGGGAGTTATTGTTCCAATACCAACATTTTGTGCCATTACAGTAATTGAAGAAAGCAGCAAACCAACTGCAGTGAAAGATGTGTAAAGTACTTTTTTCATTTGTTTAATTTTAATAATAAATTTTAGAAAACAGGGTTGGATAAGGTAAAAATCAACATTTGCGGATATGTAATTATCATAAACCCCAAGGTGTGTTTTAACGACTTATCGTCTAAGGTAAAAAAAAATGTCAAAAAAGCACACTTTTTTTATAAAAAAACTAATTTTTAAGGATGGCTTCCACAAATAATGTAAAGTAAGGAATACCAATAACTGATTACTATCAGTTGGTAACTAATCGTTTTGATATTACTTTTGCAACATTAATGAGAGTTTTTGGGGCATATATATTGGTTTTTGCATTACTTGCGCAAAATTGTAGCAGGTTTTTTATAGTGCTCGATTTTGAAATAAACAGAGATTATATCGCAAAAAATCTTTGTGTGAATAAGGCTAAACCCAAATCCTGTTGTAAAGGGAGATGTTATTTAAAGAAGAAATTAGATAAATCTGACAAAGAAGATACCCCTGCTAATAATTCAAATAATAAGGACAGAAATGAAGTGTTGTTTTTTGCAGAAATAAAAAACATCCACAATTACACTAGAACAACTACGATAAGTAAGCAAAAGTATTCTGTTCATCAAAATTCGGATATTCCTCAAAATATCGTTGGGTCAATTTTCCATCCGCCTCAGGTGTAGGCTTTCTTCTTTAGTATATCAATTTGATTTAATTATCAGGCAAGATGCCTTGCGATTCACTCAGGTGAATCATGTGGCAATATATGGCCGTGTCAATTATGCTATCTTTTTATAGCTAATATGACGGTGTGTATTTTCTTGCCATTACCATTGCTGTTATCATTCTTAGATTATAAATGATGATGGTGTAAGAAAAAAGATAAAATGAAAAACTCAATAGCAATAATAATATTCATGCACATAATGCTGATAACATCAGCGCAAACCTTTACGGGTAAAGTGTTTGATGGTATTACAAAAGAACCGATTGCAGGCGCTTCAATAAAAGGTAGCGTAATATCCAAACAGATCGTTTCATCAAATGACGGAACATTTAAAATAAATGAAACAATTAAAGAACTGGTGATCAGTATTTCAGCATTAGGATACCAATCTAAAGAAATACTGGTACGACCAGATCAGCATAATTTAATTGCATTGCTCCCTGTTAATAATAGTATGCAGGAAGTAGTAGTAACAGCCAATAGGGAGGCGTCTCTGCGGTCACAGGCGCCAATGGCAATTAGTAAGATCACACCTGCTGTGTTAGATGAAGCAAAGGCTACTGCTGTGTATGAAGTAGTGAATAAAGTGCCGGGTGTGTTGATGGTTAATTATAACAATGAGCAACATGCCATGGCCATACGCCAGCCGATGGGAACCTCTAATTATTATTTATATATGGAAGACGGGATTCCTGTAAGACCGATGGGTGTTTTCAATCACAATGCATTATTAGAAATAAATCAATTCACGATAAGTTCTATTGAAGTAGTGAAAGGGCCGGTGTCGAGTATATATGGTCCGGAGGCAGTAGGTGGAGCAATTAATTTTATTTCCCAAAGACCTACCTCTGTAGCCACAGCAAAAATTGGTGTTCAGTTTGATCAGTTTGGGTACAGACGATTGCAATTATCAGCCGGAAAAAAATTTGGGAAATTCGGAATATATGCAGGCGGTTTAATTAGTGATCAAACCAATAGCTGGATGGCAAGTTCTGATTATAATAAAAGCAGTTGGAATACAAGAATGGAGTATCACTTTTCTCCGAAAACAAGATTGATTGGTACATTTATGTATGCCAATTATTTTTCTAATACATCTGGAACTGTTGATAGTATTGCTTTTTACAATAGATTGTATGTTAGTACTACAGATTTTACCTACAGAAAATCTATGGCGAGCAGAAGCAGGATCACTTTAGAGCATGAATGGAATGATCATTCAAAAAGTTTTATAACTGTTTTTAACAGGATAAATAAACACGGGCAAAATCCGGCTTATGGAATTAAATGGACGTCGGGACAAACTACAGCAAAAGGAGAGATCAATTCAAATGATTTTAAAAGTTATGGAGTGATAGCACAACACTCACAACATTTTAGTTTTCTTAAATCAAATTTGTTGGTTGGCGGGATGTTTGATTTTTCTCCCAATCAATATTGGAGTTACCAGGTTGATCTGAATGCAATGATAAGGCCTGATGGAAAGTCAGTAGATAAATATACGATCAAACAGGAAAGGCCAGACATTCAATTGGCAGATTATGATGCAAATATCCGTAACGGTGCCGCATATGTCCAATATGATGCTACGGCATTAAAATATTTGCGTTTATCATTTGGGTTGCGCTATGATGTGATGTCTTTTTCATATGATAATTACCTGGATAAAACTTCAGGAAATAAAAAATATGAACAGCTTACTCCAAAAGCAGGACTTACCTATGACCTGGGAAATGGAAAAGGGGTGTATGCTAATTTCTCTCAGGGCTTTGCCCCACCAGCGCTGACATCAGTGTTTCGTAAAAAACCGAATTCAACCCCAGCCGAGTTTTATTACAATTTAACATCGGGGCAATTTAATAATTACGAAATAGGCGGATGGGCATCTTTATGGAAAAATAAGATATACGCAGACATTGCATTTTATCAAATGGATGGCAAAAATGAATTGTTAAATATTCGTCAGCCAGATAATTCATTTGACTACCAAAGTGCAGGCAAAACCTTACATCGTGGAGTTGAGTATGGGATCACTATAAAACCTGCAAAAGAATATTGTTTTCGTTTTAGCGGTACTACTGCTTTGCATCGATTCGAAAACTTTTTGGTAAGCACTAAAGTATCCGATCCTGTAAAAAAATTAGATGGCTATATAATGCCCACTTCTCCTAAAACTACTTTCAATACAGAACTGTCCTACTATCCTGCATGGTTGCCAAACTTTCGCAGTGCGATTGAGTGGCAACACCTGGATGGGTGGTATGAAAATCAGATCAATACAATTTGGCACAAAGGATATGATGTTTTTAATTTCAGGATAGGGTATAAGTGGAAAGGAATTGAATTGTATACAAACGTCCTGAATATTGCCGATGCATTGTATGCTACCAGTGCAACGAGAGGTAATAATGCAACCGACAGAACTTCTTTTACGCCTGCGGCTCCAAGAACTTTTGTAATGGGTATTCAATACAATTTTGTTGCAAAGAAATAAAACTGACAAGATGAGTGTAGACAACTATGTTACCCGCTCTTATCATTTATTCATCGGCATATAACATAAAAATGATTCGAAAAAATATTTACAAATGGCATAGAACAATTAGCCTGATCATTGCCATACCGGTTATACTTTGGGCGGCAAGTGGTTTTATGCATCCTGTAATGACCACTATCAGGCCTAAGGTTGGAACTCAGGAGTTATCACCTCAAACAATCGACACTACCAAGATAATTGTATTGCTTCAGGATGCGTTGTTAAAAAACAATATCGACAAGTTTAGTAATTTTCGAATTGTTCAACTGGCTGATAATTGGTTTTATCAAATACAGTTACCCGGGCAAAATGTGTTGCAATATATCAGTACACAAAATGGGAAGTTGTTGAAAAACGGCGATGAGTTGTATGCTCGTTTTTTGGCAAAACAATTTTTGGAAGGAGTAAAAAAAACTAACAGAAATATTTCAGTACCTGTAATATCGGGCCTGCATGATTGTTGTGTAAATGCTGCAACGGCAGTGTTGAATGATACAAGTGGAGCAAAGATCACCGAGGTAGAATTGGTTGAAAAATTTAATGAAGAGTACAAATACATCAATCGTTTTTTGCCTGCATATAAAGTGAGTTTTGAGAGAAAAGATGGGATCAGGATATATGTAGAGACACAACAGGATCGTTTTGCTTTTGCGATGGATAACAGACGGGCAGTTTTTGATACTTTCTTTTCCTGGTTCCATACATTAGGATGGTTAGATTTTTTAGGCAAAGGAAAATTAATGATTGAAATTGTATTGATGTCGATGGCTTTTCTTGCTACATTAATGGGCATTTATATTTTTTGCATTACCAAAACAAAAACGCCGAATGGCAATACTGTTGTAGCTGCCAGGAGAAATCACCGTTGGACTTCAATTGTCATTTCTTTGTTTACATTGATGTTTACAGGTAGCGGCGCATTTCATTTGTTCACGAAGTTTTCACCGGATACAAGAGCTCAATTCTTTACTCAAAATGTATTTACGCCTGTTGACGCTTTGTTGGATATTAAAAAAATATTTGCTGCGGCAGGGGCTCAAAAAAAGATTACTACTATTTCTATTGTAAAAATTAATGGCAAAAATTATTGGCAAGTATTTAGTCAATCAGAAGAGACGAATAAAAAAAATAATATACCCGGGGCTATGGACATGATGAAACGTAAAGTCGCTCCTGCACCATCTGCCATCTATATAAGTACAGATGATCATACTGTATTGAAAGATGGAGAAATGAAATATGCTAATTATTTAGCAACATTATTCAGTAAACATCGGCCGGATGAAATTGTGAAAACAACTGTTATCACAAAGTTTGAGGATGAATACGGTTTCGTTAATAAACGGTTGCCTGTATGGAGGGTGCATTATAACAGCAACAGTAAAGAGCGTTTTTATGTGGAAACAAGTACAGGTAAACTAGCAGCGCATGTAAATGACAAAGATTTGATTGAAGGATACAGTTTTGCTATGCTCCACAAACATCATTTTATGGATTGGGCGGGGAAAAGCGGTAGAGATATCAGTACTATGTTTTGGGCTTTGGCGCAAATTGCTGTAGTAGTGATAGGGTTAACACTATACTTTAAAATGAGGGCCCGAAAAACCAGGCAACAACAATAAATGTTGATGTAATCTTAATAATTATTTAAAAAAATCAATTTCAATCACATTACATTTGCAATGATTTTGGTCCCCGATATCATCGGGGTTAAAAGGGAAGTCGGTGCAAATCCGACGCTATCCCCGTAGCTGTAAACAACAACCCGAATAGGGTAACATTTCAATCTTCATAACCACTGTTGTAATAACGGGAAGGTGTTGAAAATGTGTTGTGAGCCAGAAGACCTGCCACTGTCACGTAACAATCATTCAAAGCTTTCGGGTGAAAGGCATGGAGTGTAAAAGCTGCAAAGCATTTATATTTCTTTCTTTTTTTATTTCTCGGAAGCAGTCACCAAAAAACATTTTTCAAAAATGAAAAAGAATTTTTTTATTGTGGCTGCTGTATTGATCAGTAGTCAGTTGTACGCACAAGACAGTACTAGAAGTTTAAATGAAGTAGTGATCACCGCTACAAAATCAACCATCAAACAATCTCAAACCGGTAAGGTCATTACTGTCATTGGCAGGAATGTATTAGATAGAAGTATGGGAAAAGACCTTGCTCAATTACTTACTGAGCAGGCAGGTATTGTAGTAAATGGAGCCACCAGTAATTCTGGAAAGGACAAGTCGTTGTATTTAAGAGGAGCACAAAATAACAACACCGTTATTTTGATCAATGGAATTCCTTTAGCAGATGCATCGGGTGTGACGGGTGCATTTGACCCAAGGCTTATTCCGATTGAACAAATTGAAAGAATAGAAATTGTAAAAGGAGCACAATCTACTTTATATGGTAGTAATGCTGTTGCCGGTGTGATCAATATCATTACTAAAAAAGGAGCTGATAAAGTAGCTAGAGTGTATGGAACTGTTGCAGCAGGAAGTTTCAATACTTTTAGTACAAATGTTGGTGTAAGCGGAACGATAGAAAATTCATCTTATGATATTGGTTTTATACACAGACAAACGGAGGGTATCTCAGAAGCAAAAGATACAGCAGGCGATAAAAATTTTGATAAAGATGGCTTCAATCAAAATGGCGTATACTTGAATTTTGACGCAGGTATAACTAAGAATTTTCATTTCAAACCTTACTTCCGTTATCAGTATTTTAATGGCGGTTATGATGAGGATGCGTTTACAGATGGAGCAAATACCTACATATCTTCGGTACTTTCTGTTGGTAGTATTTTTCAGGGAAATTTCAAAAAAGGAACAATAACAGCACAGTATGCACATGATGAAACATCCAGATTATACCAAAGCACGAATGGCAATAGTCCTTATGATGGAAGAACTCATACTGCAGAAGTGTATGCAACATATGAATTGTCAGATCATTTGGGAGCCCTTGCCGGATTCGATTACAGAATATTGCAATCATTAGATGATAAGGCTACGCCGAAACGACCAAAAATAAATATCGCAAGCCCTTATGTTTCTTTGTATATAAAAAATATTAGTGGATTTAATGTAGAACTTGGCGGACGTTATAATAAACATTCAAAATATGGAGATAATTTTTCTTATAGCATTAATCCATCTTATCTGATCAATGACAATATTAAAATATTTGCAAATGTGGCATCTGCATTCAGGGCTCCATCTTTAGGAGAATTATATGGACAGTACGGTAGTAATCCTGATCTGAAACCAGAGACATCACAAACCTACGAGGGAGGTGTTCAGGCATCGTTTAAAGATTTTGATGTAAGAGGAACTTATTTCTCAAGAAAAATAAAAAATGTAATTACTACGGATGCATTTTACAATTATGTAAATCTTAACAAGCAAGATGATCACGGCGTTGAAATAGAAGCCACCATTAAAGTGGACAAAAAAATACAGGCAAAACTATTCTATGCTTTTGTTGACGGTGAGGTAACAACTACAAAAGGCGGCAAGGACACTACTTATTTCAATCTTGTTAAAAGACCAAAGCATTCAATTGGCGCAACGATCACCTATCAAATTACACCAAGATTATTTGTAAGCACTAATATGTATAATTATGGTAAAAGAACTGATAACTATTTTGATATGATGACTTACACCAGTTCTGTAGTAGAACTTAAAAGTTATTTTTTATGGAATGCATATGCTTCATTTGATATCTTACCCAAAAAATTGAAACTATTTGTTGATGCAAAGAATTTGTTGAATAAAGATTACTACGAAGTATATGGCTATGCTTCTCAAGGGTTTAATATAACCGGAGGTATCAGCTTCAGATTTTAATAAAGTTTATATTTGATCATTATGACAGACTGGAGTAATACTTCGGTCTGTCTTTGGTTTAATTATTACTTATGTGTGTACACGAAAATAAAGTTTGTCCTAAGTGTAGTGCCGGCTTTGAATGTAAAGTTGGTACGATCAACTTATGCCAGTGCTCCACTATTTCTTTATCCGAAGCGGAGAGAGGTTATATTGAATCTTTATATACGGATTGTCTCTGCGCCAACTGTTTAAATAAACTTAAAGACAGTTACCACCAGTCTAAAAAATTACAAATTGCTCAGGTAAGATTGCATCGCTGAGATTTGTCCTATCTGCTGTAGCCCTTTGCAGTACTCGTTGAAACAAATATATATCTTTGCATAAAATTTTTTCATTGTGAGTTTAAAGGAGATAGCTTTAAAAGAGATTCTTACTGTGTCATTTACACTTTTTGCTGTAATTGATGTGGTTGGTTCTGTGCCTATACTTGTTTCTTTACGTGAAAAGATGGGAGGTGTTATCAAATCTGCACAGGCTACGGTTGTTTCCGGTAGTTTAATGATCTTGTTCTTATTTGTAGGGCAGGAGTTTTTAAAAATATTGGGAGTAGATGTGAAATCGTTTGCTGTGGCCGGTAGTATTGTGATCTTTATTTTGGGGTTGGAGATGGTATTGGGTATCGAGTTCTTTAAACCTGATAGCAATGCTAAAACCGGCAGTGTGGTACCCATTGCATTTCCTTTAATTGCGGGAAGCGGAACATTGACCACAGTAATGAGTTTAAAAGCTAACTACGAAGATGTAAACATATTGATTGGCATCTTAATTAATTGTATAGTTATCTATTTGGTGTTGAAATCTTTAAGGTGGATTGAAAAGTTTCTGGGACCGAATGGTATGTCTGTAATAAGAAAATTTTTTGGTGTGATACTATTAGCCATCGCTGTGAAAATTTTTGGTAGTAATATTGTGAAGTTTGGGAAGTAATTGATATTTATGACTTAATGGGGCTTCTATATCCTTAATTCGTAGATCAAGATTCGTAAATATACATGGCCTCGTAGTACAATGGATAGTATAAGAGTTTCCGAAGCTCCAGATCCTAGTTCGATTCTAGGCGAGGCCACTTTCATTAAAATAAATTGTTGTTTCTTGTAATATACAGTTGTTTTGTAGGCTTTTAAAACAACTGCGTTTCTTTCTGGTTGCCACTTTTACCCTCCCCGGGGGATAGTATTTTTCCCTATAAACTATTATTTTAAACTATATCTTATTTTCCTTATCTTTAGTTACTGTTTGCCCTTATCTATACCCCTTGAACGATTCATTTATGTAAAACCAAAACTGCAGCAAGACCGCATTCAATACTCGACTATTTTCAATGACTTTACTTCTAACCAAATTAGTATGGAGATTGTTATCCCCTTTACATAAGTTTTGCTATGTAAGGAAGAAATGCGTTATAGTTTTTTGCTCAATTTTTCTCTCAACTAATCTCTTTGCACAATTTTGTGAGACATGGTCTTTGGCGTCATCAACTGCTCAAACTGCTAATAGTGGGGTTTCTACAACAGGGAATACAGAATTGATTGGCTCTGGAATGAATGCCCCTACTTATGCTACTAATTACCAGGTTTTTACACCGCCAAGTGGTACCTGGCCAGCAACAGTAAATACCGCAAATGGCATTTATTTAGAATTTCCCGTGACACCTAGTGCAGGAAATAATCTCACTATTACCAGTATAGCATTTACGGCTTATGTAAATAATAGCAGTGGCAATTTAGTTGCAAATGTATATGATGGGACAACTTCAATAGGTGCATCAGGTACTATCTCCGGAACAACCAATGGCTCTGCTACAAATGTAAATATACCGCTGTCAATAAATGTTGCTAATGGTGTTACCGAACCAATCAGGTTATACATAACCGGTGGCAATGGTAGAACGCTACATATCAAGAATGTTGTTATCTGCGGAACTTCATCCATCGCATCTTGTGCAAATGCAACAATGATAGCTAATACAACTGTCGCAGCAGGCAATATAGGTAATGGAACAAGCAATAATATCCTGACAAATTTTTCGATACTTGCTTCTGCTAATCTTACAGTAACAGGCTTCACTTTCCCTTTCACTAACAGTGGTTTGGTAGCAGCCGATATAACGAACTATAAACTTTATTACACAACTACCAATACTTTCAGCACTACCAATCTTTTAAGCACTGTTACCACGGGTCTTGCAACAAGTCCCATAAATTTCGGTTCATTCAGTCAGGCAATTACTTCAGGAAGTTCCGGTTATTTTTGGGTAATCGCAAATATCGCAGCTGGAGCAACCGCAGGGCATTCAATTACAGCAGCTGCGTTAACGCCAGCCAATCTGACTTTTTCGGGTACCCCTACTACTTGCGGTTCAGTAGCTGCACAAGGCACAAAAACAATTGCTATACTAAACCCGCCAACCGTAACAACTACAGCAGCAACCAGTATTACGAGTTCTACAGCAAGCACCGGTGGAAATGTTACAAGTGATGGAGGATCTGCTGTTATTGAAAAAGGGCTTATTTATAGTATAAATGCAATTACCGATACAAATAGCACTACCGGTGGAGGGAAGATAATTAATGGTGTTGCTGGCACAGGGTCATATACTACTTCACTGTCAGGCTTATTACCCAACACAACTTATCATATAAGATCATTTGCGGTAAATGCAATAGGAGTAAGTTATGGAACAGATTTAACTTTCACTACCCCGGCCGCTGCTGTAAGAAATTGTGGAGGTAGTGGTCCGCTAAACGGATCCGGAGCAAGGGAAGGGACTTTCTATTTATATGCATATGCAAAAGCAGGAGAAAAAATAGATTGGAATATTATAAGAACTGAAGATAATTCTGCAGGCATCTGGACAATAAATGTGTATACGCCAACAGGTTTATACAGCACCTGTACAGTTGGTACAACTATCGGTAACGCATGTTCGACGGCACAGATTACAGTAACAGCAGCAACCGAAGGTATATGGACAGTGCAGGCAATACCTGCAGGTACTAATGGTAATGATGTTGTTTGTCCGAGTTTGAATGTATATAATGCAGGAGGAACCGCTTTGCCGGGCAGAGTTTGGACTGAGAGTGTTCATGGGCATGATACAAGCACCGGTGTTGAACCTGATTTTACTTTATATTTTCTAACGCCAAGTGGATATCAATATGCTGCCACTTATTCCGGAATGAATGGCTTAAACTATGTAATTGTATCGGATTCATTGGGGGTTCGAACATCAGCAGGTTCATGCACTTCTGCGTATCAAAGTATTTCTTACAGCGGCCCCATTTCACCACTCAGTCCGGAATTTGCAAATTGTCCCGGGAAAGATAAAATATTTTTTTCTGCGTTTGCTGCAGATCTGCCTGCATCATCTGTTCGTTTTAATATAGCTGCAGGGAGTGGACAGGTAACAGAATCGCTGATATCTCCACCACCGGTGCCAACCCTTTCTACGCCTACCTTTACAAGAACCAGTACCTGCTCTTCCGCTGGCAATATAGTCTTTAATGTTACCAATTTTTCACAAAATGGGTATATATACATTGATGTAAATAATAATGGCATTTATACTGATGCTATAGATGTCGTTGATACCGTAGCTTTTATCAATGGAGTAAATACTGTTCCATTTAATGGTTTAGACGGGCTCGGTAATACCATTCCGGTATCCCAGGCAATGAATGTTAAAGTGAAGATTGCAAATATTGGAGAAACGCATTTTGTAATGGGTGATATTGAAATTTTTGGTGGACTGAGTGTGACCCGATTAAATGGGCCGGGGGCGCCAAGTAATACTTTGTATTGGAATGACACAAATTTACCTACCGCAAATAATTGTTCTGCTACACCGGTTGTTGACGGTACAAGTGGTGTGAATACTGCCGGAGTATATGTGCATGGCTGGACTCAATGTGGCTCCTGCTCTCCGCCAAGTGCTACATGTAGTAACACAAATAGAACCAACCCTTCCCAGGATGCCGGTTCATGGGGGAATCAACGTTTGATTGATAACTGGGCGTATGTTTCTGACAGTACACTCAATCATACAATTTTTGTTGCCCCTGTTATTGATACAACTTATACAACTGTTTGTAACACTGCTTTGCCTTATATCTGGAATGGACATTCATATAATAGTGCAGGATCGTATAGTACAACAATTACCAGTTCTCTTGGATGCGATTCTACAGTTGCATTGGTATTAACAGTAAATAATTGCGGAGTACTGTGCGATGGTTCAGTGATACCGAATACAACTACTCCAATTGTTATCAATGGCAGTATTGATGCAGCCTGGACAAAAGCTACTTATCTGCCTATTCAAAAAACAACAATAGGAACTATTTCTGCAGATTTTGTTGGTACATCATGGAAAACTTTATACGATGCAACGAATTTGTATATCCTGGTTAATGTGAAAGATCCTAATATCTACAATGATGGAGGAAACTGGTGGGATGACGATGGTGTAGAAATATTTATTGATGGATTAAATGAAAAAGGCACATCATACGATGCCAATGATTTTCAGATAGGAGTGGGGGCGAATGGGGTTAAAAATGCAGGAACAAATGGCGCTGCTAAAATAGGGGCGATAAGTGCAGGGGTAGTGGCAACGGCAGGTGTGGGTTATATAGTAGAAATAGCTATTCCATGGACAGCTATTGGTGGTTCTGCTACAAATGGCAGAACAATCGGGATTGATGTGCAGGTGGATGATGATGACAATGGTGGCGCAAGAGAAACACAGGTGTCGTGGAGTACGAATAACACACAGGCTTTCAATAATCCAAGTTTGTTTGGACAATTGCCTTTAACGATATGTACACCGGCTCCTCTTTCTATCATTTATGATAATACCAATCCATCCTGTTCTGGTTTTTCTAATGGATCGATAAGAGCTACAGGTACTGGAGGAACCTCTCCATATACTTATTCGCTAGCCGGCCCCGGAGGGCCTTATACATCCAATACAACAGGCTATTTTACCGGGCTTGCACAAGGGGATTATGTTATTACGGTTACCGATGCTGTTTTAAGTTCAGTGCCAAGCCAGACAATTACGCTGCAAACTTTTGTTAGCCCTCTTGTTGTATCTGATGATGCACATATTTGTAAAGGAGATTCTGTTCAACTTACTGCAAGCGGAGGAGCTAACGGTTATGTATGGACGCCATCTACAGGGCTTAGTAATGCTAGCATTGCAAATCCTAAAGCATCACCGGCATCAACTACCACGTATACAGTTACCTCACAAAACATAACAAATCTGATCGTTAACCCTGATTTTGAAGCAGGAAATGTTGGATTTACTTCTGAATATGGGTATTATACTTCGCAAACTACGGCAAGACAAACTTATTCTGTCAGAACAAATCCGAATGGGCATGATCAGTTTTTTACAACTTGCGGAGATCATACTACCGGTACGGGTAATATGATGGTAGTGGATGGATCGGATGCCGGGAATGGCGCTACATATAAATTCTGGGAACAAACTGTTCCTGTAAATACAGGATCCACATATACATTTAGTTATTGGATACAAACTGTTGCATCGTCAAATCCAGCCCAGGTGCTGACTAAAATAAACAATACAAGTCTGGGTGTTTATACGGCTCCGGCTTCTACAGCTTGTGGCGGATGGCAAAATGTAACGTATACATGGGTTGCAACCGGAACTTCAGCGAATATTGCTTTTTATGATAATAATACTAATGGAATAGGAAATGACTTTGCGATTGATGATATCTCCATTTCAACTCCTTGTATCATTACTGATACTGTAAGGGTTGCTGTCGATACGATTGCTCGTACTACTACAAGTATTGCTGTTTGTCCTGTTGATTTACCTTATGCATGGGGCAATTATTCGATCACTACAAATGGAACGTATTACGATACCCTTACAAGTTTTAAAACTGGTTGTGATTCTATTGTGACCATGTTGTTTACTGTTAAAGCGGCAACTTCAAGCATCACAAATATCAGCGTATGTCCTTCTGCGTTACCTTATACTTGGCATGGACTGACATTTACTGCGGCAGGGTCACAAACATTTCATTTGACAAACAGTGCAGGTTGCGATTCAGCAGCTACACTAAATTTAACAGTCAATCCAACTCCGGTAGTTTCTGTGCACGGAACAGCTCCTTCATGTCAAGGGGTGTGTGATGGTACAGCATATGCAGATGTTTTAGATGGTACTGCTCCTTATACATATTCCTGGAGTAATGGTGCTACCACCCGGGTAATAACCGGTTTATGTGAAAACACCTATAGGGTAGTAGTAACTGATTCTAATGGTTGTTCTTCTTCATCTGCGCCAGTCATTCCTACTGGTTGTTTTCAGATAAAGAGCATTCTCGTAGATGCCTGTTCGCCTGTAGAATATGAACAGGAAATGGTTTTCTTTCAGGTTGGACAAGCACCATTGGCCTATTCAACATTAACTGCAGAATGGCCTACACCGACCGATACATGGAGAGGATTCTGTACTGACCCCACTTTTATTACTAATGTAAATGCAACGATTACAGGAGGGGGGAAAATAATTGCGGCACCGGCAACACTACCTGCAGGAGCTGATGTTGTATTGATCACGAGTAATGTGACGACTACTTCTTTTAACAGTTTTGCTAATTTGAAGGATACGCTGTATGTATTGTTTCAGTGCTCGGGTAATGCATCAGGGCATTTTGCAAATAATACCGGATCGGCAGGCCCGAGGCAGTTGGTGATGAATTTTGGAGGAGGATGTACCGACACGGCTATATATCGTACTGACTCTCTGATAAATACAAATGGAGCGCATGGAGGCGCATCAACTATTAATGATGGGGCTTATGTGAATTTTACCACCAATGGTAAAGCGTCTTATTTTAATTATGGTTGTGTAATTCCTTACACTATTCAAACTGATTCAATAAAATTAGTAGCTCCTCTTCCCGTAACCCCTACATTTAATACAGTTGCCCCTGTTTGCCAGAATACAACTGCTCCAACATTGCCAACAAGTTCTACCAACTCGCCGGCAATAACCGGTACCTGGAATGCAGCTGTAAGTACATCTACACCAGGAACTACCACTTATACCTTTACCCCAACTGCAGGGCAATGTGCAATCTCGGCAACACTTGACGTTATGGTTAAACCAACATCTTCAAGCACTACAAATGTAACATCCTGCTCATCATACAGCTGGCATGGAACAACGTACACCGCTTCGGGTGTTCATACTTTTGATACATTAAACAGTGTTGGTTGTGATAGTTTAACGACCTTGAATCTTACGATCACTCAACCAACTACAAAAACGATCGACCAGACATCCTGCAGTTCTTTCACGTGGCATGGTGTTACTTACACTGCATCAGGTGTTCATACTTTTGATACACTGAACAGTGTTGGTTGTGATAGCTTAACAACTTTGAATCTTACTATCACCCAACCGACTACAAAAACGATCAACCAAACATCCTGCAGTTCTTTCACGTGGCATGGAACAACGTACACCGCTTCAGGTGTTCATACTTTTGATACACTGAACAGTGTTGGTTGTGATAGTTTAACGACTTTGAATCTTACTATCACTCAGCCGACGACAAAAACACTTAATGTAACATCCTGCTCATCCTACAGCTGGCATGGAACAACGTACACCGCTTCAGGTGTTCATACTTTTGATACACTGAACAGTGTTGGTTGTGATAGCTTAACAACTTTAAATCTTACTATCACCCAACCGACTACAAAAACACTTAATGTAACATCCTGCTCATCATACAGCTGGCATGGAACAACGTACACCGCTTCGGGTGTTCATACTTTTGATACACTGAACAGTGTTGGTTGTGATAGCTTAACAACTTTAAATCTTACTATCACCCAACCGACTACAAAAACACTTAATGTAACATCCTGCTCATCATACAGCTGGCATGGAACAACGTACACCGCTTCAGGTGTTCATACTTTTGATACACTGAACAGTGTTGGTTGTGATAGTTTAACGACCTTAAATCTTACTATCACCCAACCGACTACAAAAACACTTAATGTAACATCCTGCTCATCATACAGCTGGCATGGAACAACGTACACCGCTTCGGGTGTTCATACTTTTGATACACTGAACAGTGTTGGTTGTGATAGCTTAACAACTTTAAATCTTACTATCACCCAACCGACTACAAAAACACTTAATGTAACATCCTGCTCATCATACAGCTGGCATGGAACAACGTACACCGCATCGGGTGTTCATACATTTGATACACTGAACAGTGTTGGTTGCGATAGTCTAACGACTTTAAATCTGACGATCACTCAGCCGACTACAAAAACGATCAACCAAACATCCTGCAGTTCTTTCACGTGGCATGGTGTTACTTATACTGCATCGGGTGTACATACGTTTGATACATTAAACAGTGTTGGTTGTGATAGCTTAACGACCTTGAATCTGACGATCACCCAACCGACTACAAAAACGATCAACCAAACGTCTTGCAGTTCTTTCACGTGGCATGGGACAACGTACACCGCTTCCGGTGTTCATACATTTGATACATTAAACAGTGTAGGTTGTGATAGTTTAACGACTTTAAATCTGACGATCACCCAACCGACTACAAAAACACTTAATGTAACATCCTGCTCATCATACAGCTGGCATGGAACAACGTACACCGCATCGGGTGTTCATACATTTGATACACTGAACAGTGTTGGTTGCGATAGTCTAACGACTTTAAATCTGACGATCACTCAGCCGACTACAAAAACGATCAACCAAACATCCTGCAGTTCTTTCACGTGGCATGGTGTTACTTATACTGCATCGGGTGTTCATACTTTTGATACATTAAACAGTGTTGGTTGTGATAGCTTAACGACCTTGAATCTGACGATCACCCAACCGACTACAAAAACGATCAACCAAACGTCTTGCAGTTCTTTCACGTGGCATGGGACAACGTACACCGCTTCCGGTGTTCATACATTTGATACACTGAACAGTGTAGGTTGCGATAGTTTAACGACCTTAAATCTTACTATCACCCAACCGACTACAAAAACACTTAATGTAACATCCTGCTCATCATACAGCTGGCATGGAACAACGTACACCGCTTCGGGTGTTCATACTTTTGATACACTGAACAGTGTAGGTTGCGATAGCTTAACGACCTTAAATCTTACGATCACTCAGCCGACTACAAAAACGATCAACCAAACGTCTTGCAGTTCTTTCACGTGGCATGGGACAACGTACACCGCTTCGGGTGTTCATACTTTTGATACACTGAACAGTGTTGGTTGTGATAGCTTAACAACTTTGAATCTTACTATCACCCAACCGACTACAAAAACGATCAACCAAACATCCTGCAGTTCTTTCACGTGGCATGGAACAACGTACACCGCATCGGGTGTACATACGTTTGATACACTGAACAGTGTAGGTTGTGATAGCTTAACGACCTTGAATCTTACTATCACTCAGCCAACCACAAAAACACTTAATGTAACATCCTGCTCATCATACAGCTGGCATGGAACAACGTACACCGCTTCGGGTGTTCATACTTTTGATACACTGAACAGTGTTGGTTGTGATAGTTTAACGACTTTAAATCTGACGATCACCCAACCGACTACAAAAACACTTAATGTAACATCCTGCTCATCATACAGCTGGCATGGAACAACGTACACCGCATCGGGTGTTCATACATTTGATACACTGAACAGTGTTGGTTGCGATAGTCTAACGACTTTAAATCTGACGATCACTCAGCCGACTACAAAAACGATCAACCAAACATCCTGCAGTTCTTTCACGTGGCATGGTGTTACTTATACTGCATCGGGTGTTCATACTTTTGATACATTAAACAGTGTTGGTTGTGATAGCTTAACGACCTTGAATCTGACGATCACCCAACCGACTACAAAAACGATCAACCAAACGTCTTGCAGTTCTTTCACGTGGCATGGGACAACGTACACCGCTTCCGGTGTTCATACATTTGATACATTAAACAGTGTAGGTTGTGATAGTTTAACGACCTTAAATCTTACTATCACCCAACCGACTACAAAAACACTTAATGTAACATCCTGCTCATCATACAGCTGGCATGGAACAACGTACACCGCTTCGGGTGTTCATACTTTTGATACACTGAACAGTGTAGGTTGCGATAGCTTAACGACCTTAAATCTTACGATCACTCAGCCGACTACAAAAACGATCAACCAAACGTCTTGCAGTTCTTTCACGTGGCATGGGACAACGTACACCGCTTCGGGTGTTCATACTTTTGATACATTAAACAGTGTTGGTTGCGATAGCTTAACAACTTTGAATCTTACTATCACCCAACCGACTACAAAAACGATCAACCAAACATCCTGCAGTTCTTTCACGTGGCATGGAACAACGTACACCGCTTCGGGTGTTCATACTTTTGATACACTGAACAGTGTAGGTTGCGATAGTTTAACGACCTTAAATCTTACTATCACCCAACCGACTACAAAAACACTTAATGTAACATCCTGCTCATCCTACAGCTGGCATGGAACAACGTACACCGCTTCCGGTGTTCATACTTTTGATACACTGAACAGTGTAGGTTGCGATAGCTTAACGACCTTGAATCTGACGATCACTCAACCAACTACAAAAACGATCAACCAAACGTCCTGCAGTTCTTTCACGTGGCATGGTGTTACTTACACCGCTTCGGGTGTTCATACTTTTGATACATTAAACAGTGTTGGTTGTGATAGTTTAACGACCTTAAATCTGACGATCACTCAGCCAACTACAAAAACACTTAATGTAACATCCTGCTCATCCTACAGCTGGCATGGTGTGACGTACACCGCATCGGGTGTACATACGTTTGATACACTGAACAGTGTAGGTTGTGATAGCTTAACGACCTTGAATCTTACTATCACTCAGCCAACCACAAAAACACTTAATGTAACATCCTGCTCATCATACAGCTGGCATGGAACAACGTACACCGCTTCGGGTGTTCATACTTTTGATACACTGAACAGTGTTGGTTGTGATAGTTTAACGACTTTAAATCTGACGATCACCCAACCGACTACAAAAACACTTAATGTAACATCCTGCTCATCATACAGCTGGCATGGAACAACGTACACCGCATCGGGTGTTCATACATTTGATACACTGAACAGTGTTGGTTGCGATAGTCTAACGACTTTAAATCTGACGATCACTCAGCCGACTACAAAAACGATCAACCAAACATCCTGCAGTTCTTTCACGTGGCATGGTGTTACTTATACTGCATCGGGTGTTCATACTTTTGATACATTAAACAGTGTTGGTTGTGATAGCTTAACGACCTTGAATCTGACGATCACCCAACCGACTACAAAAACGATCAACCAAACGTCTTGCAGTTCTTTCACGTGGCATGGGACAACGTACACCGCTTCCGGTGTTCATACATTTGATACATTAAACAGTGTAGGTTGTGATAGTTTAACGACCTTAAATCTTACTATCACCCAACCGACTACAAAAACACTTAATGTAACATCCTGCTCATCATACAGCTGGCATGGAACAACGTACACCGCTTCGGGTGTTCATACTTTTGATACACTGAACAGTGTAGGTTGCGATAGCTTAACGACCTTAAATCTTACGATCACTCAGCCGACTACAAAAACGATCAACCAAACGTCTTGCAGTTCTTTCACGTGGCATGGGACAACGTACACCGCTTCGGGTGTTCATACTTTTGATACATTAAACAGTGTTGGTTGCGATAGCTTAACAACTTTGAATCTTACTATCACCCAACCGACTACAAAAACGATCAACCAAACATCCTGCAGTTCTTTCACGTGGCATGGAACAACGTACACCGCTTCGGGTGTTCATACTTTTGATACACTGAACAGTGTAGGTTGCGATAGTTTAACGACCTTAAATCTTACTATCACCCAACCGACTACAAAAACACTTAATGTAACATCCTGCTCATCCTACAGCTGGCATGGAACAACGTACACCGCTTCCGGTGTTCATACTTTTGATACACTGAACAGTGTAGGTTGCGATAGCTTAACGACCTTGAATCTGACGATCACTCAACCAACTACAAAAACGATCAACCAAACGTCCTGCAGTTCTTTCACGTGGCATGGTGTTACTTACACCGCTTCGGGTGTTCATACTTTTGATACATTAAACAGTGTTGGTTGTGATAGTTTAACGACCTTAAATCTGACGATCACTCAGCCAACTACAAAAACACTTAATGTAACATCCTGCTCATCCTACAGCTGGCATGGTGTGACGTACACCGCATCGGGTGTACATACGTTTGATACACTGAACAGTGTTGGTTGTGATAGCTTAACGACCTTGAATCTTACTATCACTCAGCCAACCACAAAAACACTTAATGTAACATCCTGCTCATCATACAGCTGGCATGGAACAACGTACACCGCTTCGGGTGTTCATACTTTTGATACACTGAACAGTGTTGGTTGTGATAGTTTAACGACTTTAAATCTGACGATCACCCAACCGACTACAAAAACACTTAATGTAACATCCTGCTCATCATACAGCTGGCATGGAACAACGTACACCGCATCGGGTGTTCATACATTTGATACACTGAACAGTGTTGGTTGCGATAGTCTAACGACTTTAAATCTGACGATCACTCAGCCGACTACAAAAACGATCAACCAAACATCCTGCAGTTCTTTCACGTGGCATGGTGTTACTTATACTGCATCGGGTGTTCATACTTTTGATACATTAAACAGTGTTGGTTGTGATAGCTTAACGACCTTGAATCTGACGATCACCCAACCGACTACAAAAACGATCAACCAAACGTCTTGCAGTTCTTTCACGTGGCATGGGACAACGTACACCGCTTCCGGTGTTCATACATTTGATACACTGAACAGTGTTGGTTGTGATAGTTTAACGACCTTAAATCTTACTATCACCCAACCGACTACAAAAACACTTAATGTAACATCCTGCTCATCATACAGCTGGCATGGAACAACGTACACCGCTTCGGGTGTTCATACTTTTGATACACTGAACAGTGTAGGTTGCGATAGCTTAACGACCTTAAATCTTACGATCACTCAGCCGACTACAAAAACGATCAACCAAACGTCTTGCAGTTCTTTCACGTGGCATGGGACAACGTACACCGCTTCGGGTGTTCATACTTTTGATACATTAAACAGTGTTGGTTGCGATAGTTTAACGACCTTGAATCTTACTATCACCCAACCGACTACAAAAACACTTAATGTAACATCCTGCTCATCATACAGCTGGCATGGGACAACGTACACCGCTTCGGGTGTTCATACTTTTGATACATTAAACAGTGTTGGTTGCGATAGTTTAACGACCTTGAATCTTACTATCACCCAACCGACTACAAAAACACTTAATGTAACATCCTGCTCATCATACAGCTGGCATGGAACAACGTACACCGCTTCAGGTGTTCATACTTTTGATACACTGAACAGTGTTGGTTGTGATAGCTTAACAACTTTGAATCTTACGATCACTCAGCCGACTACAAAAACGATCAACCAAACATCCTGCAGTTCTTTCACGTGGCATGGGACAACGTACACCGCTTCGGGTGTTCATACATTTGATACATTAAACAGTGTTGGTTGTGATAGCTTAACGACCTTGAATCTGACGATCACCCAACCGACGACAAAAACGATCAACCAAACGTCTTGCAGTTCTTTCACGTGGCATGGGACAACGTACACCGCTTCGGGTGTTCATACTTTTGATACACTGAACAGTGTTGGTTGTGATAGCTTAACAACTTTAAATCTTACTATCACCCAACCGACTACAAAAACACTTAATGTAACATCCTGCTCATCATACAGCTGGCATGGAACAACGTACACCGCTTCAGGTGTTCATACTTTTGATACACTGAACAGTGTTGGTTGTGATAGTTTAACGACCTTAAATCTTACTATCACCCAACCGACTACAAAAACACTTAATGTAACATCCTGCTCATCATACAGCTGGCATGGAACAACGTACACCGCTTCGGGTGTTCATACTTTTGATACACTGAACAGTGTAGGTTGCGATAGCTTAACGACCTTGAATCTGACGATCACTCAACCAACTACAAAAACGATCAACCAAACGTCCTGCAGTTCTTTCACGTGGCATGGTGTTACTTACACTGCATCAGGTGTTCATACTTTTGATACACTGAACAGTGTTGGTTGTGATAGCTTAACAACTTTGAATCTTACTATCACCCAACCGACTACAAAAACGATCAACCAAACATCCTGCAGTTCTTTCACGTGGCATGGAACAACGTACACCGCTTCGGGTGTTCATACTTTTGATACACTGAACAGTGTTGGTTGTGATAGTTTAACGACCTTAAATCTTACTATCACCCAACCGACTACAAAAACACTTAATGTAACATCCTGCTCATCATACAGCTGGCATGGAACAACGTACACCGCTTCGGGTGTTCATACTTTTGATACACTGAACAGTGTAGGTTGCGATAGTTTAACGACCTTAAATCTTACTATCACCCAACCGACTACAAAAACACTTAATGTAACATCCTGCTCATCATACAGCTGGCATGGAACAACGTACACCGCTTCGGGTGTTCATACTTTTGATACACTGAACAGTGTAGGTTGCGATAGCTTAACGACCTTGAATCTTACTATCACTCAACCAACTACAAAAACGATCAACCAAACGTCCTGCAGTTCTTTCACGTGGCATGGTGTTACTTACACCGCTTCGGGTGTTCATACTTTTGATACATTAAACAGTGTTGGTTGTGATAGTTTAACGACCTTAAATCTGACGATCACTCAGCCAACTACAAAAACACTTAATGTAACATCCTGCTCATCCTACAGCTGGCATGGTGTGACGTACACCGCATCGGGTGTACATACGTTTGATACACTGAACAGTGTAGGTTGTGATAGCTTAACGACCTTGAATCTTACTATCACTCAGCCAACCACAAAAACACTTAATGTAACATCCTGCTCATCATACAGCTGGCATGGAACAACGTACACCGCTTCAGGTGTTCATACTTTTGATACACTGAACAGTGTAGGTTGTGATAGCTTAACAACTTTAAATCTTACTATCACCCAACCGACTACAAAAACACTTAATGTAACATCCTGCTCATCATACAGCTGGCATGGAACAACGTACACCGCTTCGGGTGTTCATACTTTTGATACACTGAACAGTGTTGGTTGTGATAGTTTAACGACTTTAAATCTGACGATCACCCAACCGACTACAAAAACACTTAATGTAACATCCTGCTCATCATACAGCTGGCATGGAACAACGTACACCGCATCGGGTGTTCATACTTTTGATACACTGAACAGTGTTGGTTGCGATAGTCTAACGACTTTAAATCTGACGATCACTCAGCCGACTACAAAAACACTTAATGTAACATCCTGCTCATCATACAGCTGGCATGGAATCACCTATACTGTCTCTGGTATGTATACCTATAGAACATTGAACAGCGTTGGCTGTGATAGTGTTGTTACATTAAATCTAACGATCACCCAACCAACAATATCAACAAGTAATATCAGCATTTGTCCATCACAGTTACCTTATAGTTGGAATGGCCTGGTGTTTACTGCAGCTGGTAAGCAAACAGCGCATTTGATCAATGCAGCAGGTTGTGATTCTGCAGCCACATTAGTATTGAATGTTCAATCGATTTTGACTACTACAAACACGGTGAGTATTTGTCAATCGCAATTACCTTACAGTTGGAATGGGAATACCTATACCGCTGCTGGTACTTATACTGTTCAATTAACTAATGTTGCAGGTTGTGATTCAATTGCTAAATTAATACTTACAACAAGATCAATAGCACCGCCTAATTTAGGTAGTACAAGAGATCTGTGTCCGGATGAAACTGTTATTCTTAACCCCGGAAAATACGATCATTATCTATGGCAGGATAATTCGACTTCATCGACATACAAAGTAACTGCGCCTGGAATATATTCAGTAATTGTAAGCGACAATACAGGCTGTAGCAGTAATGCACAAGTTTCGATTAATTATTTGGAGGCTTGTGGAGATATATATTTCCCAACTGCCATCACTCCTAATGGTGATAATCTCAATGATGCTTTTGGTGCATTAGGAGATCTACCGAGTGTGACCGAATATTCATTATTTATTTATAATAGATATGGAGAATTGGTGTTTAGCACACATAACCCTTATGAACGTTGGAATGCAGTTTTTAAAGGGGCTCTTTTTGGAAACTTCAACTTTGTGTGGTATTCAAAATATACACTAAAAGGCGAAAGACATAGAGTGCAAAAAGGCAATCTCGTAGTGATAAAGTAGGCTATCTCAAAAAATCTTATTATAAAAACAACTTCCAGCCCTTTGTTGCAACTGTTATAATAGTCTTACTAACATATAAGACTATCTCAATTTGTTGTGTGGAAAATGCTCTACAATTTATTTTTTGAAAACGTTTGGATGTAGTTTATCTACTTAATGCGTAGTTGTTAATTTACTCAGTATCCTATTGGTTTTTAGCCTTTCTTGTTTTAATTATTATTATAATATTTTGTAGCTCTTTTTTTTGGTATAGTTTTTTAAGAGCATTCATTACTGTTAAGGAGGAAATCACTTCCGTAACTTAAAATCTGTAAACATGAAAAAAACAATTTTTGTTATTTGTACTATCGTCTGTTCGATGTATGTACATGCTCAGGAAACACAAACTGCAGCAGAGGCTAAACCTACAGCAAAATTCGGCATAAAAGGAGGGCTTAATTTAACCAATTTGTATGTAGATAATGTAAAAGATGAAAACATTAAGCCTGGAGTTAATGCAGGGTTCTATGCAAAAATTCCCGTAACAAAGAACTTTTCTGTACAACCTGAAATACTATACAGTATGAAGGGTGCTCAAATGAATTATAATAATCTTTTGGGAAGCGGTAAGTACAGGTTCAACCTGGATTACCTTGAAGTGCCGGTAGCTGCTGTAATTAACGTGGCTAAAAACTTCAATATTCATGCTGGTCCGTATGCGGCATTTTTGTTATCCGCAAAAGTGCAGGACGTAGATAAGAATGGCAATATCAATGGCGCTACCGAACTGAATAAAGATAATTTCGAATCTTTAGATTATGGTGTTTTCGGTGGTGTTGCTTTCGATGTAGGAAATGTGACAATCGGTGGCAGGTATACTTATGGCTTGAAGGAAATAGGCAAGGCAGGCCTGTCGGGCAATCTTACAGAAAATTCTAAGAACAGTGCAATATCTTTTTACTTGGGTTTTGGATTTTAGATTTGAGGTTAAATGAAAGCATCCCCATAAAAGGGGATGCTTTTTCAAATTTGGGAGGTCAAAAAATATCAGTAATATGTCCAATAACAGCAATGCCTCATTATTGGAGCTAATTAAAATCAACAATCAGTCATTAATGATTGATACCTTTGATTAAAGAATTGACTATGGAGCATATTTTAATTATTGATGATGATGTTGATATGTGCAAATTGTTGCAGCGCTTTCTTACTAAACATGGTTATGAGGTGGAGTGTGCCAATAGTGGTAAAAAAGGGTTGGAGGCATTGGAAATTAAAATGCCTGATATTGTTCTCTCTGACTTCAGATTACAGGACACCGACGGAAAAACTTTGTTGCTGAAAATAAAGGAAAAGAAGTCTTCTATACCTGTGATAATAATCACAGGATATAGCGATGTAAAGATGGCTGTAGATGTAATGAAACATGGAGCGTATGACTATGTTACCAAACCACTTTTTCCGGAGGAGATTTTATTAACGATCAAAAAAGCACTTAGTTCAAATACGGAAAATGCTTCAACTGCTATTGGGCTTAAGAACGATGAGCATGTGGGTAAACAAAAAAACAAGAATGGAAAATATATCTTCAGTACCTCCGGTGTTTTTGGTGATATATTGAAACAGATTAAGCTTGTGGCTCCTACAAATTACAGTGTGATCATTTATGGCGAAAGCGGTAGTGGTAAAGAATCTGTAGCTCAACATATACATGAACAGAGCAAGCGAAGCAACAGGCCATTTATAGCAATTGATTGTGGCGCTATATCAAAAGAGTTAGCCGCCAGTGAACTATTCGGGCATGAAAAAGGTGCTTTCACCGGGGCACTAAATCAGAAGATCGGTAGTTTGGAATTAGCCAATGGTGGTACAGTTTTTTTAGATGAAGTATCAAATCTTTCTTATGACGTGCAAGTGTCGCTGCTGAGAGTAGTACAAGAACGAAAAATGAGAAGGATAGGAGGAAATAATGAAATAGAACTTGATATACGAATAATAGTGGCCAGCAATGAAATGTTGTACGATGCTACTCAAAAGGGGAAGTTCAGAGAGGATCTGTATCATCGTTTCAACGAATTTAGTATCATGGTGCCGCCTCTTCGTAAAAGGGAAAAAGATATCATGGTGTTTGCTGATTTTTTCTTACAAAATGCAAATGCTGAGTTGGGGAAAAATATAACAGGTTTTGCGGAAGCAGTAGAAGAGTTATTTAAAACATACCATTGGCCTGGCAATTTAAGGGAAATGAAAAATGTAATAAAAAGAGCAGCATTACTTACTGAAACAGATATAATTGCACTGCCATCGCTTCCGTTCGAATTGGTGAATCACAGTAAATTATTATTTGATGAGGGAGGCCCTTTAAATAATCACAATGGAGGAGAAAGCAACACTAACCGAACAAACGATCAGAAAAGATCGCAGGAGGTAAATGGGCAATCGTTAAAATCGGTAAGTATTGATGCTGAATACGAGACTATATTGATGGCATTAAAGCAGGCGAATTATAATAAGAGTAAGGCGGCTAAAATTTTGAATATAGATCGTAAAACATTGTACAATAAAATGAGACAGTATAAAGAATTCAATGAAGAGTAATTGATTTGATCGGGTATTTTCAAATTAACAGTATCTTTAATTTGACGATTTTTGTTAAGTTGGCAATAAAATTGCAACAGTTATTGTTGGATTATAAAATTAAAATGGTGAAGGCTTTAATAATTGACGATGAAATTGATATTTGCTATTTGCTTAGCAGTATTTTAAGGACAAAGAACCTTCAGGTAAGCTATGTCAATTCTATATCTGAAGCCACCATATCACTGGAAAAGCAACAGCCTGAGATAATTTTTTTGGATAATCATCTGCCTGATGGTTTAGGGATAGATTTTATTAAACAATTGAAACTGAGTTATCCAAGTACAAAAGTTGTAATGATAACAGCTTTTGATAATTATTCAGACAGGACCAAAGCGTTCAACAATGGGGTAGATACTTTTATCTCCAAGCCTTTTACAAAAAACCTTATTTACCAAACGGTAGATAATCTTACAAAAGCATAATTATCTCATCCGGGATGTGTAAAAACTTCTACAGTTAATCTGTTTTCTAACAGCTTATTGTTATTAAATATAAAATAACAACGGAAAACAGCAGCGTTAAAATCTGGCAGCATTTTTTCATTACAGTTTACAAATCTTTTAATCACCGTTAAATTAAACTATCATGGGAAATTTATTGTATCTCGTTGCTGTAATATTGGTAATTGCCTGGGCCATTGGTTTTTTAGGTTATCATGCCGGAGGCCTTATTCACATTCTTTTGGTTATTGCTGTTATTTCAATTCTGTTAAAAATAATCAGAAGGGCCTAGTCAATCGGCTTAGTACATCAATTGGTGGACGACTCTCGTATTGTCTTTTTTAATGAAAGTTTATTTATGTTAAAACAAATATCTGGTTTTCCTTTGTATGCAAAAGCTTGTTTTACCTTGCTATTGATTGCATTAGTTGGATGGATAATATTTATTGGAGCCGGCATAATTATACCCTTTTCTTTCTCCTTATTGATAGCTGTGTTGCTACTGCCAATTAATGATTTTCTGGAGAAAAGAAAAGTGAATAGAGTAATTGCAATTCTTATTTCCTTATTGTTAAGTGTTTTTTTATTAACAGCTATCGTTTATTTTTTGGCAAGTCAGATATTGGATTTTACCAAAGATATTCCCGGCATAAAGATTCAGTTGCAGCATCATGTAGCTTCTGTGCAAAAATGGCTGACGATTCATTTTAAAGTGACTAAGGTAGAGCAGGTGTTTCTGGTGAATAATGCGGCAGACAATATTAAAAATTCCGGATTTATCGGGGAAACAGTATTATCGGCAACTCAGATATTACCTATAATCGTTTTGTTGCCTGTTTACACTTTTTTATTGCTATACTATAGGGATATGATCTATTCTTTTTTTATTAAGATATTCAGTAATGATCATACCGATAAAGTAAAAGAAGTATTGAAAGAATCCAGGTACATAGTACAAGGATATATGCTGGGGCTAATATTGGAAATGGCTATTGTCTCTGCTATCAATTCAGCCGGCTTTCTTATTTTGGGAATCAAGTATGCATTTTTTCTGGGGTTTCTTGCAGCATTGCTGAATATCATACCGTACATCGGAATGCTGATCGCCGCTGTATTATGTGCGGTAATAACTTTAGCTACTTCCAATCAGATAACAGATGTGATTGGCGTAATGGTAATTTTAACAGTGGTTCAATTTATTGACAATAATATTATCATGCCCAAAGTAGTAAGTTCTAAAGTAAAAATAAATGCATTGATCACTATACTTGGTGTAATTGCAGGAGGTGCACTGGCCGGTATTTCCGGCATGTTCCTGTCTATTCCTTCCATAGCAATTCTGAAAGTGATATTTGATAGAGTGCAAGGATTAGAGCCTTGGGGTTATTTACTCGGCGACGAAATTACCGGTACAAAACAGAGCCGCATCTTTAGAAAAAAGAAACCGGAAATGAAAGTGGTATAACTATAATAACTACTATGCTATTTATGTTGCAAAATTAAATGACAAGATAAATTTAGTTCCATTTCCCGGAGAGCTTTCTACATCTATATTACCCTTGTGGTTAAGGATGATATTGTGGGTATTGGTCAATCCCAATCCGTTTCCTTTAGGCTTTGTAGTATAATACGCTTCAAATAATTTACTTAACGCTGCATCATCCATACCAATGCCATTGTCTGCAATCTCTACAATGCATTCATTGTTCTCTCCCTTTGTATGTAAAGTCAGTATTTTTTCTCCGTTCTCTTTCATTGCTTCAATCGCATTAATGATAATGTTCAAAAAAGCAGTTTTAATTTTTTCAGGATCAACAGATACATCGCATATATCCGGGCTGTAATTCTTTTCCACTTTAATGTTATTCAATTCTATTCTATCTTTTGCAAGTTCAAGAGCTTCGTCGAGCAATTGATTAATGGAAGCATTATTGAAATTAAGATCAGTAAAACGAGTTGCATTCAATAATTCAGTGATGAGCTGGTTGATACGACTGCTGTTTCTTGTAACCATGTCAAATAAAAAATCAGCATCTTCATTATCCTTATTCATCTCTTCTTTTATCTGCGATACTGCCAGGTCAATGTTAGTAAGAGGGTTGCGTACTTCATGAGCAATATTTCGTGCAATCCTGCCTGTAGATGCAAATTTTTCTTCTCTACGCATTTCAATTAACTCTTTGTTGGCTTTGTCTAACTCTTCTATTCTTCGCTTAAGTTCTTGCTGATAAGCAGTTACTTTTTTGTCTGCCTGTTGCCTGGCTTCATTTTCCTTTACAAATGTAATCGCACCAAATCCTGCAAAAATAAAAGCAAGGACAAGAGAGGTTATTACAATGGTATTGAGTGCGGTATACCTGCTGTCAACTTTATTAGACCTTACTTCAAGTAATTTGTTTTCGTGTTCCTGCATATCACTCACCAACTTTCTGATACTGTCCATCGATGCTTTTCCGGTGTAGGTATTTTCTACCAATACTTCATCAATAGTATAGTTGTGAGAGAGGAAGCGGCTGATCGTTGATTTGATATTATCGTATTTTTTTTCAATCAACATTTTTAGTTTTATTAATTGCTGTTGCTGAATTTCATCATCACTGGTTTCATCCTTAACGGTTGTAAACATAGAGTTTGTCACCAGAAGGCTTCTGTAAAAAGGGTCTAAAAAAACACTGTCTTTAGAATTCAGGAAACCTCTTAGTCCTGTTTCTCCATCTTTTACAGCTGACAATAAATTTTCCAGATCACTGATCACTTTATGTGTATGGCTTACAAGTTCTGTTTGTTTAATTAATTCTTTGTTTGAATATAAGGTTACCAAATAACTTATCAACAACAGGATAAATGCAATGATATATCCTGTAATAAGTCTGTAGTCGGTTTTAAACCGTACGAAAATATTTTTCATAAAATTTCTTTTTCCTACTGCAGTTTTGTGTAAACCGTAGAAATAGTTCCTCAATGATACGGGTAATTTCGGCGTATTGATCTTTGATACGTATAAAATCAGCTGGTATAATACTTGTTTGTTACTTAAAGATAACAAAGCATTTAATAATTTATAAAACAATCTCAAATGAAACCCGATATAGGTATTAAAGAAAAGAACCTGGATGCAATAACTGCTATCCTTAGTAATGTGCTGGCAGATGCAATGGTGTTATACAGTAAAACAAGAAAATTTCATTGGAATGTGAAAGGAGAAAGTTTTATGGAATTGCATAAGCTCTTTGAGGACCAATACAAACAATTGGAAGAAGGTATAGATGAAATAGCAGAAAGAGCTAACAAATTGGGCGCTGCTGTGATCGGCACATTAATAGAATTTTTGGAATATGCTTCATTAAAAGAGGCACCAGGTAAATACCCCAGCAAGAATGAAATGTTAAAAGAATTACTTAACGATCATGAAACAGTGATCAAAACATTGAGAAAAAATATTGATGATTGTAGCGAAAAGTACAAAGATGCCGGTACGGCAGATTTTTTAACAGGGTTAATGGAAAAGCATGAGACCATAGCCTGGACTTTACGCAGATATTTTAATTAAGTTTTTTAAACCGGATATAGTTATACAAGTAAAGATGTAGAGATAATTACACAAAAAATTAATATTTTTTGAATTGAATATTAATCTCTGATTGTAACTATTGCGCTAGTGTTGTATTCTGTGGCAGGCTGGTTGTTTTTTTTTATTGGATTAATGTTTGCATTATAATTTTAGAAATCTATTATTCAATTATTTAAATTTTATTTTATGAGTACAGGAAAGCTTATTACAGGTATTGCTGCAGGATTAGCAGCAGGAGCTATTTTAGGGATCTTATTTGCGCCAGACAAAGGTTGTGAAACAAGAAAAAAAATTGCTCAAAAGGGAACAGATCTGAAAGATAGTATTAAATCAAAATTTAGTGCTTTGGTTGATGAAGTTGCCGATGAGTATGAAAATGTAAAAGATAAAGCAGGAGATCTGGTTGATGCAGGGAAGCAAAAAGTGACTTCACTAAAAGCAGATGCAAGAGAATCTCTTTCGTAAATTTATTTCAGCAACAATTGTTAAAAAAAGAATTATGACCAATCAAACAAATGCGTTTGAGGATTTGTTTAGCAAAACCACTGACTATTTGGAAACAAAGGGAGAGTTGCTTCAATTGAAAGTAGTAGATAAAACTGCTGATATGGCATCATCGCTTGTTTCCGGATTGGTCATTGGTGTTGTTTGCTGTCTTGCAGTAATAATGTTAAGTATAGGAATGGCTATCTGGGTGGGCAGAATGTTGGGAGAAGAATACCTGGGCTTTTTTATAATAGCCGGGCTTTATCTTATAGCTTCATTAGTACTGTATATAGGCAGAAAAAATTTACTGAAATCACCTGTAGGAAATCTGGTCGTTAAAAAATTACTTAATTAATTTTATGCAAGTTGCTACTACCACCGAACTTAAAGAAGCTATCGCATTATTGACAATACGTAGTGAAGAGCAAAAAAACGAGATTCGCAATGATTTTAATCAGTTGCTTCTTAGTCTTACTCCATCTAATTTATTAAAGTCTGCTGCCAATAATATTGCAGGAGATCCGGATGTCGCCTCTTCTGCAATTGGTACTACACTAGCTGTAGGAGCGGGTATGTTATCTAAAAAAATTATCGTAGGGACATCAAAAAATATCTTCAAAAGTCTTTTAGGGACAGCCGTTGAATTTGCCGTGATAGGTGGTTTTCGTAAAAATGCCGAAGTGATTGCAAATGTAGCACTGCGGTTATTAAAAAAATAGCGGGTTGCTAGTTGTATATTCTATTCACTGCATCTTTATATTTCTCCATGATCACTTTTCGTTTAAGCTTAAGCGTTGGGGTAAGTTCACCGCTGTCAATTGTCCATTCGTTGGCCAATAGCTCAAATTTTTTGACCTGCTCTACATGATTAAAAAATTTATTGAAACTGTCTACCAAGTCTCTGTATAGTTCCAATACCTTAGGGTGTTGTATTATATCTTCATTAGTAGTAAAATTTATTCCTTTGTGTCGTAACCATTCTTTTAAAGTAGGATAGGATGGAATGATCAATGCTCCTACAAATTTCTGATCTGCACCAACGATCATTATTTGTTCTATAAAAGGCGATTCTTTCATTTTATTTTCTATCGGTTGAGGCGCCACATACTTACCACCCGTTGTTTTGAACAGTTCTTTTTTACGATCCGTTATTTTTAAATATTTGCCATCTTCAAAAACACCAATGTCTCCTGTATGGAGCCATCCGTCAATTAAAGTTTCTGCTGTCAGATCAGGACGTTTATAATATCCCATCATTACGCTGGGACCTTTAACACAAATTTCTCCATCATCCATTAGCTTTACTTCTTGTCCTTCAATTACCAAACCAACTGTACCGAATTTTGTGCCGTTTGGTTTGCGGCAGTTAACACTTATCACCGGACTGTTCTCTGTGGGGCCATAACCTTCAAATATGGGAATTTTAGCAGCAGTAAAAATCCTTATCAATCGTACCTGGCAGGCTGCTCCACCCGTAACAATGAATTCAACATTATTTCCAAGGCCTTCTCTCCATTTGCTGAAAATTATTTTATTGGCGATGGCTAATTTCAATTTGTACCAAATGCTTTTTCCGGTTAATTCATATTCGTTTCCTAAATTGACAGACCAATCAAACAATGTTCTTTTAATACCTGTTAATTCGGCTCCTTTCGCCATTATTTTTTCGTACACTTTTTCTAATAATCTGGGTACGGTTGTAAATAAGGTTGGTTTTACTTCTTTCAGGTTTTCGGCGATCGTATCTAAACTTTCGGCATAATAAATAGAAATACCGCTGGTAATGTATATGTATGATACCATTCTTTCAAAAATATGATTGAGCGGTAAAAAGCTTAATGCTTTTCCATTGGGATTATTTTCAAAAGGAAAGGTTTTTCTGGAATTGATCACATTGGTTACAATATTTCTATGACTAAGCATTACGCCTTTAGGCGTACCTGTTGTGCCTGATGTATAGATGATCGTAGCACAATGCTCAGGCTTGATGGTAGATTTTATTTCCTGAACGGCCACGGTATCCATTACTAATAAATTTTTCCAATACTCGGCTCCATGCATTTCATCAAAACTGAAAATATTTTCTACACTGGGTGTATTTACCCTTACATCTGTCACTTTAGATAAAATGTCATCTCCACTAAGAAATACAAGTCTGACAGAAGCATCATTAAAAATAAATTCTAATTCTTTTACATTGGTAGTTGGATAAATAGGACAAAGACAGGCTCCTATTTGCTGACAAGCCAGATCTAAAAATATCCATTCTGGTCTATTCTTGCTTATGATGGCAATCTTATCCTGTGTATCAACTGTCATATCATTTCCACTAATACCTAATTTTAAGAGACCTGCACTCAACTGATCAACGATTTGCTTAACCACGCTGGTACTATAAGTACGCCACTCTCCATTCTCTTTAGCTGCAAGCATATCTTCCTTTGGGAAATTATCTGCCTGGTATTGCATGAAATCAAATATTCTGAAGTTTTCGTTCATATACAATCGTTACTTTAGTAAAAGAATTTGTAAAAGCCTTAACTAAGATAAATAAAAAAAGCCATCCCGGTTAACGGAATGGCTAATAAAACTACTAAATGAAAACTATTTTTTAGTAGCTGTAATATTCAATTTAAGATTTACCTCTTTGCGGATGAACCAGTCTTGCGGATTGTTTGGCCCTTTGTAATTTAATCCCCACTGTGTTCTGTCGATATTAAAATCTGCTACTGCGTTTAGTTTATTATCAACAATAGTTATTTTAGCCGGGAAAGAAATATTTTTTGTACTGTCTTTTAAAGTAAAGTTTCCTTTAATGGTATAGTTGGCATCTTTCAATACTACATTTTTTGATGATGCACTGTCAACTTTAAAAGGTTCAACACCTGTAATTTCAAACTTGGCGGTAGGGTATTTTGCGATATCGAAAAAATCAGGGCTTTTTAAGTGGCCTTCTAATTTTGCTTTACTGACAGTATCTGTTCCAAAGTCTTTGTCAACAAGAGAAGTGATATCGATCAAAAAGCTACCGGCAACAATTACATCATCTTTAACTGATAATGAACCTTCTTTCAGGGTGAATGTACCTTTGTGAGCACCTACTGCTTTCGTTCCTGTCCATGATACAGTTGTATTGCTGTCAATAGTAAATGCTGTACCTTCTGCATTTGCTGCAGCTTGTTTGTCTCCTGCTTCAGCTTTGTCTGCGTTTGGTGTGTTGTTACATGCAGCCAGGAAAGCTAATGTGGCTACTGATAAAATAATTTTTTTCATTTAGTTTAAATTTAGAACACAAAGGTAAGGGGTTTTTTAATATCAATGTTTAAACATTGAATATTTTAACAAATTATTTTTACCCGTGATAAATCATGAGTAGGTCATCTTACCGGTAATATTGTCCTGAAGGGATCTTGAAAATTCGTCCTTTTTGAAAACGAGTGAATTCGTTATATTCTGTATTGTGGTTATTGGTCCATGATTGATAAGCAGCCAGGTTTTGGGCCGGGCCAAATATCCATTGATTGTAAGCATCAAACATGCCTTCCTTGATCAATTGCTGCTGAAGGTCAAATAATTTGAATGGATATTTCTCTGCTTTATTCTGATACCAATCTAAAATAAAACGGGTTCTTATCATTGTAAGCGATTCGGGATTAATACCTAATGCGGCCACATTTGTCTGATTGTTCATGGATTCAATGAAAGAGATGGCAAATTTATTTTTCTCTTTGTTGCCTTTGTTCAGATCTACATCCGCAAACATTTTTTTATATATATCCAGTAAGATCGTTTTTATTTCAGGGCTTTTATTACTCAATGGTTCTATGTTCAGGAAAATTTCACCATACAGGGCACACCATACTTTGTTATTGGTGACAGAATAATATTTGCAAGCGTTAAAATAATTTTTTGAAAAATCCGGATCAACTTCAATTCCTTTTTCCCATTCTTTTATAGCGTCTTCATCATATTTATCCCATAAAAGTTCGCCTAATTCATTGTGTAAAGCTCCGCTTTCAGGAAATTTATTAATTCCTTTGCGGTATATTTTTTCACATTCTTTAGTTTGATCAAGCGCCCGGTAGATAGTGCCTGCTATCTGAAAACATTGGTCATCAACTGCATCCATATCAAGTGCAGGTTTGATTTTTTCTAAGGCTTTGTTGTAGTCATTCTGTATATAGTAATTCAGTGCCAAGTCTTTCATGATCTCAACATTGTTTGGTTCAAGCTGAGCAGCACGATTAAGGATTAAAATGGCATTAGCATTGTCGCCTTGCAGCATGAAGTTTTTTGCATTTGTCTGCAGATCTTTGGCATCCTGTGCCATAGAAACTTGCGTAAAAAGAGGCAATATAATTACACAAATGAACCGGGTAAGTTTTTTCATTACAGTAAAGATAAAAAAAGAGGCACTAATTAAGCGCCTCTTTACATATTAAAGTAGTTTATTAACTAAATTTTTAAGAATAGATGAGATGTGTCAACAGGCCATCTCTCAATTTAGGTTCAAACCAGGTGCTTTTTGGAGGCATTACATTTCCGCTGTCTGCAATATCAAATAATTGCTGAATAGTAACCGGATGCAGGCTGAAAGCAATAGCCATTTCTCCACTATCTACTCGTTTTTCCAACTCTCCTAAACCACGAATGCCGCCTACAAAATCAATGCGTTTGTCGGTACGTTGGTCTTTGATCCCTAAGATCGGGTCTAATATATTATTTGATAAAATACTGATATCCAAAATACCGATAGGGTCTGTTGTATAGGTATTTTCTTTTGATACTAATTTATACCATTGTTTGTCCAGATACATTCCAAATTCATGTAACTGTGCCGGAGAAACAGCTTTGTCTGCATTTTCTACAAGAAATTTCTCTTCTATGCTGCTTAGTAAGGCTTCTTTACTTAGCCCGTTCAGATCTTTTACTACACGGTTATAATCCATGATATATAATTGATTGGACGGAAATAAGGTGGTAAGAAAAATATTAGCACCCTGAGGGGCATTTTCACCTAAAGCTTTACGCACTTTAGCTGCAGAAGCGGCACGGTGATGTCCGTCAGCAATATAAGTTGCAGGAACCAGTGTTTTAAAAGAAGAAGATATCTTTTTTATGGTTGTATCGTCATTAACGATCCAGATGCTGTGTTGTATTTTGTCTTCCGCAATAAAATCGTATACAGGACTATGTGTGGCTTTCCAGCTATCGATAATAGCGTCTATCTCATCCACATTTTTATACGCTAAAAAAACATTGCCGGTTTGTGCGCCGGAAATTTTTATATGATTGATCCTGTCTTGTTCTTTTTCCGGACGGGTAAATTCGTGTTTTTTTATTTTATCTTTTTCATAATCATCTACACTGCTGCCACAAACCAAACCTGTCTGGCTTTTACCATTCATGATCAACTGATAAATATAGTAGCAGGCTTTGTTTTCTTTAAATAAAATATTTCTGCTGATGAAAGCATCCAGATTTTCTTTTGCTTTCTCATATACCTGCTGAGAATGAATATCGATATCTTCAGGAAGATCAATTTCGCTTTTAGTAATATGTAAAAATGAATTAGGGTTGCCTTGAGCTTCTACTTTTGCTTCTTTGCTGTTCAGTACATCATACGGACGAGATGCTACTTGCTTTGCATGTTGTGCTTCCGGTCGTAAGGCTTTAAAAGGGTGAATAGTAACCATGTGTTATGTATATAATTTTGCCGCAAATGTAGGGCAATTGTTTTTTATGAATTTTTTTCTGCGAATTCTTTCATTGCATTTACCAAAACTTCTACACTACTTATTGGTAAAGCATTATACAGAGAAGCCCTGAATCCGCCTACCAGCCTGTGTCCTTTTATTCCCACAATATTTTTTTCTTTTGCAAAAGCTAAGAAAGCTTCTTCTAATTCAGGTTTGTTCATTACAAAACAAATATTCATCTTGCTCCTGTCTTCCTTGCTTACAGTGCCTTTGAATAAAGGGTTGGCATCTATCTCATTATATAGCAGATCTGCTTTAGCGATATTCAGTTTTTCTACGGCGGCGACACCACCAATAGATTTTAACCAACGTAATGTAAGCATGCACACATACACAGCAAATACAGGTGGAGTATTCAGCATACTACCTTCTTTAATGTGATTCCGGTAATCCATGATAGTAGGGATAGCACGTTTTACTTTGCCTAAAATATTTTTATTTACCACTACCAAATTTACACCTGCCGCTCCCATATTTTTTTGGGCTCCGGCATAGATTAGATCAAATGCATTGTAATCAATAACACGACTTAAAATATCACTACTCATGTCACCAACAAGCGGCGTGCTTGTTTTCGGTATTTTTTGCCATTGGCATCCATAAATTGTTTCATTAGTAGTAATGTGAAAATATTTTGCATCATTTGGTACCGCAAAATCTTTTGGAATAACTGTATAATTACTTTCTTTCCCGGTGCAAACTATTTCTACCTTACCAAATAACTTTGCCTCTTTAATAGCTTTGCCACCCCACACACCTGTATCTGAATATGCCGCCACTTCTTTATCATCCAATAAATTCATTGGCACCTGCATAAACTGCGTTGATGCTCCACCGTGTAAAAATAACACTTCGTGATCAGCATCTAATTGCATCAATTCTTTGACCAATGCAACAGCCTCATCCATTACCGCCTGAAAAGTCGATGTACGATGCCCGATCTCTAAAATTGACAAACCGGTATTGTTATAATTAAGCACCGCTTCTGATGCCTGTTGAAAAACTTCCTTCGGTAAAATAGACGGTCCTGCGTTGAAATTGTGAATCACTGTAGTTATTTATTAATTGAATATGAGAGTGCAAAAATAATCTATTAGTAAATAATAGCCCTATCAAATATTAAGAAGTATAAAATATAAATTAATACTATGTTTAATTAAAATATTAATATTGTATTATATACTGTGTTTTATACATGTATTTTTACAGTAAATAAATAACCAGACCAATTGATGAAGCAGGTTTACTTATGTTTATTATGCATAGGATGTCTTCCGTATACCAATGCCCAAAAGATTTCGGGTATTGTTAAAAATAATGATTCGGTTGTGCTGGTAAATGCTTCTGTCTCTTTGCTTCACACCCCAGGTTCAAAAATCTGTAAATTGGGAATTACCAATGCAGAAGGGAAGTATGCTTTTGAGGGAATTGAATCGGGTAAATATGTACTGAATATCTCTGCCGTTGGATATAAATCATTTATTTCATCACCAATAGTTGTAAATGGGAACTATGATATATTGGTGCCTGTTATTTTTCTTCCCAAAAAATCGATCAGCCTTAAGGAGGTCTTTGTTAAATCAGATAAGCCAATTCTTGAGATCAGTGGAGATAAAATGGTAGTGAATGTAGAGAACACAATTAATGCCGTTGGTTCAGATGCTTTAGAGTTAATTAGAAAATCGCCGGGTGTAACTATAGATAAAGATGATAATATTTCTATGGGAGGTAAATCCGGAGTGCAAATATTTATTGATGGTAAACCAAGCCCTGTAAATAAGGAAGATCTTAGCGACTATTTAAAATCAATTCAATCTACACAAATAGAATCGCTGGAGTTGATCACCAATCCTTCGGCAAAATATGAGGCGGCAGGAAATGCAGGCGTTATAAATATTCGGATGATCAAGAATAAAACGATTGGAACAAACAGTTCAATCAATGCCGGCTATGGAATTGGCATTTATGGAAAATATAATGGAGGTATTTCTATCAATCATAGAAACAAAAAAGTAAACATTTTCGGGAGCTACAATATCAATCATGCATTGAACATAACTGATTTTAGAGTAGATAGAATTCAGTTAGATACATTGTTCGATCTGGTTACTAAAAGAAGGGTATTGAGCACCAGTAGCGGATTTAAAGCAGGTGTTGATTATTTTATCAATCCTAAAAACACTATAGGGTTTCTTATAAATGGAAGTTTATTTCATTCGACGCCCAACTCGTATAGTACGACTCCTATTACTTACATACCCGGAGGCACAGTCAATAAAATATTGATATCAGACAATATGCAAACCGGCCATATTGATAATGTTAATTTTAATGGTAATTATAAGTATTTGGGTAAAGATCAACATCAATTGAACATTGATCTGGATTATGGTTTTTTTCATATTAACAGAGATCTGTATCAACCAAATGTGTATTATGATAACACCCAAACAACAGAGTTGAGTAGTGCAATTTATAGTTTGATCTCAGGAGCCAAAATAGATATCTATTCTTTAAAAACGGACTATGAACTACCATTCAAAAAAGGGGTATTGGGATTTGGTATTAAGAACTCATATGTAGAGTCTGATAATAATTTTGAACGATATAATCTAAAGAGTTCATTAAGTATGTCATCGCAATTAGATACTTCCAAAAGCAACCAATTTAATTATAAGGAATACATTAATGCAGGCTATATCAATTATAACAAAAATTGGAAGAGTATTCAGTTGCAGGTTGGATTAAGGGCAGAAAATACGCAATCAAGAGGGAAGTCTTATCCAATAAAATCGGATGGGATGATAAATTATGATATTGTTCAGGGGTTTACCAGAAGCTATACCAATTTTTTCCCTTCCGTCTCTGTTAGTTTTGTAAAAAATGCTGATATGACCTGGAATATCTCGGCAGGAAGAAGAGTGGACAGGCCCAATTATCAGGATCTGAACCCATTTGAGTTTAAACTGGATGAATATACTTTTCGAAAAGGAAATACAGAATTAGTCCCTCAATATTCTTACAATATTGGTGTTACAAATACCTATAAGAATAAATTAATTTCAAAATTAAGCTATAGCCTGATCAATGATCTGCTGGGACAGTTGGTGGATACGATTGACAGAAGTAAAAACTTTTTGACCGTAAAAAATATAGCCCAACAAAAACTACTTAGTTTGTTTGAGAGTTACCATTATCAGCATCAATGGTATAGTGGGTTCTTTAATGCAAATATTTTTTATACTTCATTCAATGCAGATTTTGGAGGAGGAAACAGGGTGATCAACACCAGTATACTTTCATATGTTGCCGGTATGCAAAACAATTTTAGATTAGGAAGTGAATGGACAGCAGAGTTGGCAGCAACATTCACTTCTCCTACTTATGTGGGAACAATTAAGTCGTACTTCAGGTGGGGGATGGATATAGGAGCACAAAAAAATATTCTAAAAGGAAAGGGGAATTTTAAATTCTCTGTAACAGATATATTCTTTACCAACATTGATAAAGGATATTCAGCCTTTGCCGGGCAAAGTGGTCACTATTCTTTTAAAAGAGAATCCCGCCAGTTTAAAATAAATTTCAGTTACAGGATTGGTAATAAGCAGGTGAAAGCAGAGTCTAACAGAACTTCGGGTTCTGAAGAAGAGATAAAACGTTCGCAAAATGGCGGCGGATAATACTTATTCTTCCTGTCTGCCTATCATTTTTCCTGAGCTGTTCTTCCATTGATTATTTAATTCTTCAAATTCTTTAGCATCAGATTCACTGAATTTTTGTTTGCTTAAAGAGCGGAGATCGGGTTGTCCTGCATTTACCCAGGCTGTATACCAAAAACTTGCAATTGAATAGATAGACAAACGCATTCTTCTTTCTATCATGCCATCTAATTTTTTATTAAATGCTTTGGTAAAATCAGATGAATATTGGCGGATGACTTGTCCGTTTCTTGTTTCAAAAGAATATTTTTGATCTGAGGGGAATTGTTTGGTCAATTCTCTTTCGATATTTAAAACCGAATCGGATGCAAGAGAACTCTCTAAAACCCTTGCCCATATATACTCTGCAGGGTTTTCGATATATTGTGCCTTTCCGATAAAAAAATCAAATTCTTTCTCGGCTAACAATTCCGGCACCCTGCTTTCCCAGAAACCGTGTATCCCTTTTTGGTTGGTATATTGACCGTTGTGGTTGCTGTTAGCGTGTAATGGTACATGTGAGTCGGCAATATAATGCCCTAGTTCTGTACTGTTTTTCAGTATCTTACTAAAATTCTTTTCTTTAAATGCTGCAGTTAATCTACCCAGCATTGTTTGTATATGCCAAGGTACAATTCCTTGAGATTGAACGGTATCTTCTCCAAATTTTGCTACTGCATCTTTGTATTTACGAGGTAAATTAGGGAAGGGGTATTTGCCATAAAAATCTATGTCAATGTAATGTCGGGGGCCTTCGTCTTTAACGGCATACCTGCGTTTATCAGGATCCACAGCATGTTCAGCAATGAAAGAAATATTGGGTTTATACAGAACCATCATTTCTGGGGGCAGTAAAAAAACTGCGTAGTAATTAATTTTCTGGTGGGCATAAAATCCCCAACAAAAGGACGGGAAATAACAAACAAGTAATAATGTGGTAAGCAATAGTGCTTTCAACGATCTGCCCATAATAAAATTTAATGATTAAATATACTCATTTTTATTTACTGCCTGTTTTTCTGTTAATTAACTATAGTAGGCTATTCCTCAACAACATCTGTTACGCCTCCGCTTACTGCAAACTTCATGGTTTGTGCGGCACTGATATTGGTAATTGGTTTTACTCTTTCTTTAGATATGATATATACATTACCAGCCACCGAATAAGCCATCGGTACATATACCGCTATATAATCTTTAAAGCCGAACTCTGCCATGTCTTCCTGTGTAATAAACCCAACCCTCCACACATCGTTGTCATCAACATTGGCCAAAACATTATTGGTAAACTTCTTTTTTTCACCGGCAAAAGCTTCGAAAAAATCTTTCAATGTTGAATAGATGAATTTTATGCCGGGAGTTTTTTCCAGCAATTTATCAAAAACATCTACCAATTTACTGAAAATGAAAGATGAGGAAATATATCCTACAAATAGAACGATGGCAATAACTACCACAAACCCTAACCCTGGAACACGTCTTACATTTCCTTGGGCATCTTCCATCAATGATGGAAAAATGTTATGTATAATATTAGGCAAAATGCCGTCTATAAAGCTGAAAACCGCAGCAATAGCCCAAAATGTGATAACAATAGGTGCAAGTATCAACAACCCCTGCAAAAAATACTGGAAAAGCTTTTTATAGCTGAGCGGAAATTTCATAATAAAATTATTTAGATACCAAAGATAACAGATTGAACAACTTTATGAGAAATGAAGAAAATGTTATGAATGGTAAATAAAAAGGATGGAAACTTTGGTTACACAAAAAGTTTCCATAGTTTTGTGGTCGGAATTTTAAAAAATGGAAATAAAAGACAGAATTATCGAAGGGGCTTATGAATTATTCATTCGTTATGGATTTAGATCCGTATCGATGGATAATATTGCCACCAAATTGGGGATGAGTAAAAAAACTCTTTATCAGCATTTTACAGATAAAGATGAATTGGTAGAAGCGGTTATGGAATATGATATAACCCATGATGAGAAGGATTGTATGTTGTCTACCGGCAATGCGCTGAATGCAATTGATGAAGTTCTCAATGTGATTGATACTGTGGCGGATCAACTGAGTGATATGAACCCGATGGTGTTATATGAAATGCAGAAATTTCATCCCAAGGCGTTTAAAATATTTCAAAAGCATAAAGATGAGTTCATTTTAAAGATGATCACTCAGAATTTACACAGAGGAGTTACCGAAGGTTTATACAGAGAGGATATCAACATAGAGGTGATCGCAAAATTCAGGCTGGAATCAATGATGCTGATCTTTAACATTGAACTTTTTCCGCTGGCAAAACAATATCATTTGAAAGACTTGATGCAAATGATCGGAGAGCATTTTTTGTTTGGAATAGTATCTCCCAAAGGCTATAAATTAATTCAAAAATATCAACAAGAGAGAAATAAAATCAATAATGATGCAAAGAAGTAAATTAAAAAAAATATTGCTGATGATATCCGTTCTGATAGGCGGAACAGCAATAGCTCAAAAGACAAACGAATTTTCGGTGAAGCAGACCGTAGATTATGGATTAAAAAATGCTGTACAGGTAAAAAATGCATTGATAGATATTAAGTCGCAGCAACAAACTAACAGAGAGTTCACGGCAAATGCTTATCCACAATTGACCGCAGGTGTAAGTGCTACTCATTATTTTAATATACCGGTACAAACCCTGCCAAACTTTATCAGTCCGGCAACCTATCAGGTATTAGTAGACGAAGGTGTAAAGAACGGAAGTGGTACTACCATTACAATGCCCAATGGAGGGGATTTTGGCGTAATTGCTGCTCAGTTTGGTTCTCCATGGACGGCTGGAGCAAGTGTTGATCTATCCCAGATAATATTTGATGGGCAAGTGTTTGTGGGGTTGCAGGCCAGAGGAGCAGCAATGGATCTGGCTAAGAAAACTGCAGAAGTAACACAAGAGCAGATCAAAGCAAATATTTATAAGATCTACTATCAGTTAGTAGTTGGTAAAAAACAACTGACAAATATAGATGCAAATATCGAACGATTTACCAAGCTTCTGAATGACACCAAAGAAATTTATAAAAATGGTTTTGCAGAAAAATTAGACGTAGACAAAGTGCAGGTAACCTTAAGCAATCTGCAAACCGAAAAAGAAAGAATACAAAATCAGTTAGAAGCAGGGAATGCAGGTTTAAAATTTTTAATAAACATGCCTCAAAAAGAAATATTGGTGTTAACAGATACTTTGAGTGAAGATGAGATAAAAGCAAACTTGCTGGATACAGTATATAAATATGAAGACAGGAAAGAAATCCAGTTGCTGAATGTAGCTACCAAATTAAATGGATACAATGTAAAACGCTATCAGCTAAGCCGTTTACCTTCTGTAGTTGCTTTTGGCTCTTACGGCAAAAATGCACAACGTCAGAAATTCGATTTCTTTAATAAAGGAGATTGGTTCACCACTTCGTTGGTTGGAGTTAAAATAGCGGTGCCGATTTTTGATGGGTTTGCTCGTAGCGCCAGGATAGAGAACGCTAAGCTGGCAGTTCAAAAACTAAAAAATAATATGGAAGCCACAAAAGAGTCTATTGATTATGATGTTACGACAGCAAGGATCAAAATGAAAAGTGCGATCATAACCATGGATAATCAAAAGAAAAATACAGAACTGGCAGAAAAAGTATTTAACAGCACCAAGAAAAAATATGAACAGGGATTAGGTAGTAATCAGGAAATATATAATGCACAAACAGAATTGAAGGTGGCACAAACCAATTACTACAGCTCTTTATACGATGCCATTACAGCAAAAATTGATTGGCTGAAAGCTGTAGGGAAACTATAATACAAAAAAATGAACATGCTAAACAAACAAATAAATAATTTAACAATGAAAACACTTTTTATAATCACTACAGCATCGGTAATGCTTTTGTCATCTTGTGGCAGTAGTAAAAAAGACAGTGCTGCAGATTTGAATGACAAAAAAGCAACGCTTGAAAAATTAAAAAATGACAAGGAGAAGACTGACGAGCAAATAAAAAAACTGCAGGAAGAATTAATGAAATTAGATACTAATGCAGCCAGTACTTCAAAAGTAAAATTAGTGAGTACAACACCGGTTAGTACCCAGAATTTTAAGCATTATATCGATTTACAGGGCAAGGTAGATGCTGATAATATTTCTTATATATCACCAAGAATGGGACCGGCGCAAGTAAAAGCGGTATATGTAACTGAGGGGCAGGCTGTAAAAAAAGGACAGTTATTGCTGAAGTTAGATGACGCTATTATTCGTCAGCAAATTGTTGCAGCGCAAAAACAAATGGAAGTAACTAAAACACAGTTGTCTTTTGCAAAAACTATTTATCAACGTCAGAAAAACTTATGGGATCAGGGTATTGGTACTGAAGTACAGTTGCTTCAGGCAAAATCTAATGTTGAACAATTAGAGAATGGTTTGAATGCAGCAGAAGAGAATGTGAAAACAGCTAAAGAGCAATTAAGCACCACCAATGTATATAGCGATGTAAATGGTATTGCAGATATAGTAGCAGTTCGTGTCGGAGAAATTTTTCAAGGAATGACATTGACCGGCCCCCAAATTAAAATTGTGAATACCAGCTCTTTAAAAGTGGTTACCAGTGTGCCGGAAAATTATTTAACAAGAATGAGAAAAGGTTCTGCTGTTGAAATATTTATTCCAGATGCAAATAAAAAGATTAACTCATCACTTTCTTTGATCAGCCAGTCCATTGATCCATCGCAAAGAGGTTTTATAGCCGAAGCAAAAATCCCTTATGATCCTGTTTTAAAACCAAATCAAATTGCGGTGATGAAAATTTTGGATTATAGTGCACCAAATGCAGTTGTAATTCCTGTAAATGTTGTACAGTCTGACGAAATAGGTAAATACGTTTACGTGCTTACCAAAAGCAGCAATGGTAAAACTACAGCTCACAAAGTAATAGTAACTATTGGTGAAGTATATGGTGAAAATGTAGAGATAAAAGGAGGATTGAAAGCCGGAGAGCAATTAGTAACTGATGGTTTTCAAAGCCTGTATGAAGGACAGTTGATCTCTACTGAAGTGAAATAATGCAAGGCGGATAAAGTTGAACAGATAACTAACTGACGATAACAAAGATATTTTTATGAATATAATAGAAAAAGTAAAATCGAAATTCAAAGAGTTTGCCCCAACAAGTTGGGCAATAGATAATCGCACTGCGATATATATCATAGCAGTGATCATCTCTTTGATTGGTATGATCAAGTTCAATACCATGCCCAAGGAACAGTTTCCGGATATTGTAGTGCCAACAATTTCTGTAACTACTGTCTACGCAGGTAATTCTCCAAAAGACATCGAGAACCTGGTAACAAGGCCTATTGAAAAACAATTGAAGGGGATCAGTGGGGCTAAGGTCAATAAAATTCAGAGTACATCTCAGGCTGATTATAGTTTGATCGTTATTGAATTTGATACGGATGTAAAAACAGACATTGCTAAATTAAAAGTTAAAGATGCAATTGATAAAGCAAAAACAGATCTGCCAACAGATCTGACATCTGAGCCTAATGTTGCAGAATTTGCATTTAGTGAAATGCCGGTAATGTTTGTGAATGTGAGTGGTGATTATAATGGCATTAAACTCAAACAGTATGCAGATAAAATGCAGGATAGAATAGAGGAGTTAACAGAAATTACCCGTGCAGAAATTGTTGGAGCGCCGGAAAGAGAGATACAGGTAAATGTTGACCCAAATAAAATGTCGTTGGCAAGAGTAAGTTTTACAGATATTGAGAATGCTATTGCCAGAGAAAACCGTGATATCACGGGAGGTATGGTTTCCGTAGGTAATATGAAGCGTACACTTAAAATAAAAGGGCAGTTTGCCAGTGCGTTGAATTTGAATGATATAGTTGTACGTAGTAGTACACAAGGGGCTACCGTATATTTAAAAGATATAGCTCAGTTGGTAGATACAATTAAAGAAACAGAGAACTATGCAAGGTTGGATGGTAAAAATGTTGTTACGCTTAATATTGTAAAGCGTGCCGGAGAAAATCTGATCAATGCTGCAGATAAAGTAAAGGGCATCGTTGCAGACATGCAATTAAAAGAAGAATTACCTAAGGATCTTAAGGTTGTTTTTACAGGAGACTTGAGTAAGCAAACCAAAACATCTTTTCAGGATCTGGTAAATACAATTGTTATCGGGTTTATTTTGGTATTGATCATTTTGATGTTCTTTATGGGGGTAACCAATGCGTTCTTTGTTGCATTGAGTGTGCCGTTGAGTGTGTTCGTAGCATTTATGTTCCTGCCTATTGCAAGTGGTATTATTGGAAGTACCGTTACATTGAATTTCATTGTGCTCTTTGCATTACTGCTTGGCCTCGGAATTATCGTAGATGATGCTATTGTGGTAATAGAGAATACGCACCGTATATATGCAAATGGTAAAGTGCCAATTATAAGAAGTGCTAAGGAAGCAGCGGGTGAAGTATTCATTCCTGTATTAGCAGGTACAGCAACTACATTGGCTCCTTTCTTTCCATTATTGTTATGGAAAGGGTTGATCGGTAAGTTCATGATCTACTTGCCTGCAGTATTGATCCTTACATTGGCTGCATCATTGATTGTGGCGTTTATCTTCAACCCGGTTTTTGCGGTAAGTTTTATGAAACCTGAAGGGAAAGAATTTGAGAAGCCTAAAAAGCATATCTGGACAAGCAAATGGTTCCTTGTTTTTGTAATTGCAGGTATATTGTTGCACTTGCCAGGCTTCCATGGTACAGCGAATTTTATGTTGATAATGGCCGGCTTGATGTTGTTAAATACGTATGTATTAAATGATGCCATTCATAATTTCCAACAAAAAGCATTGCCTTGGTTGATGAGTCGTTATGAAAGGTTATTGAAATGGATATTGGTAGGATGGAGACCGGTAAAAGCTTTTGTTTCTTTGTTCCTGATATTTATTTTATCAATTGTTTTGTTGATGATAAGAGGGAATAAATCAACTTTCTTTCCAAGTGGCGATCCCAATTTTATTTACGTGTATTTAAAAATGCCGGTTGGTACAGATGTAAAGTATACTGATAGTGTTACACATATTTTAGAAAGTAGGGTGCATAAAATTTTGGCAAATGAATTACCTGTTGTACCCGGAGGAATTGTCGAAAGCATTATCACCAATGTTGCTGTTAGTGCTAATAATCCAAGAGATAATAATAGGAGTGTGCAACCAAACCTGGGAAGGATACAGGTTTCATTTGTTGAATACGAAAAAAGACATGGTAAGAAAACCCGTCCTTTTATGGATGAGATAAGAAGACAGATGACAGGTATCCCCGGTGCAAGTATTGAGGTAGCACAGGAAGATGGGGGTCCTCCAACAGATCCTCCGGTGAACATTGAAGTTCAAGGTGATAATTTTGAAAACATAGCAAAAGTTGCAACTGATCTTTCTCATTATTTAGATACCAATCAAATTGATGGAATAGAAAATTTGCAGATGGACGTGGATCTGAATAGTCCTGAAATTGCGATCAATGTAGATAGAGAAAGAGCAATGATGGAAGGGTTGAGCACAGGACAGATCGGTATGGAAATTCGTACGGCAGTTTTTGGGAAAGAGGTAAGTAAACTGAAAGACGGCGAAGATGAATACAAGATACAATTGCGTACAAGCGACCTTGTTAGGAACAATATTACCGATATCATGAATATGCGTATTACTTTTATGGATATGAATACGATGAGGGTGAAAAGTGTTCCGATCAGTGCTGTTGCTACTGTAGATTATGGCATTGGCGCTGGTGCGATCAAACGTAAGAATGTAAAACGTACCATTCAATTACAAAGTAATGTATTAGACCCCACAATGGTTGGTAAGATAAATACTGAATTGCAAGCTAAGATTGATGACTTTAAAACAAAAACAAAAATACCGTCTGATGTTACCTTAAGATTAAGCGGACAAAGCGAACAGGAAAAAGAAACGCAGGCATTTTTGGGTACAGCTTTACTAATGGCGTTGGGCATCATATTTATGATATTGGTATTGCAGTTCAATAGTATCAGTAAGCCATTCATCGTTATCACTGAGATATTCTTTAGTGTTATCGGAGTATTTCTGGGGTATGCGTTTACAGGCATGACGATCGCTACGATCATGTTGGGTGTTGGTGTCATAGCACTGGCAGGTATTGTGATCAAGAATGGTATATTGTTGATTGAGTTTACAGATGAATTAAGAGGAAGAGGTAGTCGTACAAGGGCTGCAGCAATTGAGGCAGGTAAAATCCGTATTATTCCGGTAATGCTTACAGCTGTTGCAACGATCCTGGGCTTGTTACCGTTGGCTGTTGGTTTTAATATTGATTTCGTTTCCTTCTTCCAGACATTCAATCCGCATATTTTCTTTGGTGGAGATAGTGTGGTGTTCTGGGGGCCGTTAAGTTGGACGATGATCTTTGGTTTGATATTCGCTTTCTTCCTTACCTTGATCATGGTACCAAGTATGTACCTGATATCAGAAAGATTGCGTAGACCAATGGAACAATTTTACGGAACTAAGTTCATCGGGTTACTAGGATTTGCCGGTCCGTTCTTCTTCATTTTTGTAGGAATAATGTATTTAGGACGTAGACTGCAAGGTAAAAAAGTATGGAATGGAACCTATAAAAAACAATAGCGGTATAAAAATAACCGTTTAAATAATTTAACACCTTAGCCCCGCAATTTCTGCGGGGCTTTTTTATTCAAAACAATTTTATCAATTACTTTTGAGAAAAATATTTGATATGATAAGTAATCACGAAATAGACTACAAAATTTACGGAGAAGAATTACAATTTGTAGAAATTGAGTTAGATCCGAATGAAACTGCCATTGCAGAAAGCGGCGCATTTATGATGATGGATAATGGGATAGAAATGCAAACGATTTTTGGCGATGGTAGCCAACAGCAAGGTGGCGGGTTGTTGGGCAAATTATTAAGTGCAGGAAAGAGGTTGATCGTTGGCGAAAGTTTGTTCATGACAGCTTTTACAAATGTTGGGCAGGGAAAGAAAAGGGTGAGCTTTGCAGCTCCATATACCGGAAAAATAATTGTGTTTGATCTGAAACAATTAGGCGGAAAGATCATTGCACAAAAAGATGCATTCTTATGTGCTGCCAAAGGAGTAAGTATTGGTATAGAGTTTCAAAAAAGATTGGGTACGGGTATTTTTGGGGGCGAAGGTTTCATCATGGAAAAATTGGAAGGAGATGGATTGGCTTTTGCTCATGCTGGAGGATATGTAATTGAAAGGGAATTACAACCCGGAGAAATTTTAAAAGTAGATACAGGTTGTGTAGTGGCATATACTGCAGGGGTTGATTTTGATATTGAATTTATAAGAGGCGTAAAAAACTGGATGTTTGGAGGAGAAGGATTATTCTTTGCCAAATTACAAGGCCCGGGAAAAGTCTGGTTACAATCCTTGCCGATCAGCCGTTTGGCCGGACGTATCATGCAATACGGTAGTGTGGGCGGACGAAAAGAAGAAGGCAGTATTTTAGGTGGCTTAGGCAATTTATTAGATGGAAGAGAATAACTGAATAATATTGTACAAAAAAATCCCCTGCCAATTGGTTGGGGATTTTTTTTGTAATAAAATTTGGATTTGTGATTTCTTTAATCGTATATTTGCGATATAAGATTAAAAATGGACAGGAAATTACATTGGGAAACGGTGTTTACAACTAAGCAGGCAACTGAGGTAAGCTGGTACCAACAAACGCCAAAAGAATCTCTGGCTCTTCTTAAAGAGCTGAACATTCCAGTAAATGCTTCAATTGTTGATATTGGGGCCGGCGATAGTTTTTTTGTTGATCATTTGCTGGATGAGGGGTATGCTAATATCACAGTACTGGATATTTCCGAAACCGCTATCAATAAAGCAAAACAGCGATTGGGCAGTAAAGCAACAAAGGTGAATTGGGTTGTTTCTGATGTGCTGGACTTTAAGAATGGTTTATATTTTGATTTTTGGCATGACAGGGCATCATTTCATTTTTTTACTTTGCAAAATGAGGTTGAAAAATATATTTCAGTAGTAGATCAACACCTTAATCCGGGAGGTAAAATGGTCGTTGGCACTTTTTCTACTGAAGGACCTCAAAAATGCAGTGGACTTCAGGTACAACAATACAATGAGGAAACACTTGTGAATCTGTTTCAAAAAAAATTTAAAAAGATTCATTGTATGACATCCGACCATGAGACTCCGTTTGGTACAACCCAAAATTTCTTATTCTGTAGTTTTAAAAAAGAAAATAATTAATATGGCGAGTCATAAAAAAGAAGCGTTTACACAGAAAGAGCAGGATCTGGCAGAGTTTGCCAAAGCGTTGGCACATCCTGCCAGGATAGCGATATTAAAAGTACTGGCACAACATAATGAATGTATTTGCGGAGAGATAGTGGAAGTGTTGCCGTTGGCGCAATCCACTGTGTCGCAACATTTAAAAGAATTGAAAAATGCAGGATTGATCAATGGCAGTGTGGATGGCCCACGTAGCTGTTACTGTATCAACTGGAAAGCATTTGAAAAATTCAATAGCGAATTCGGGCTATTGTTTAATGGGCTGAAAATTAAAAATGAAAAAGCCTGCTGTTAATGATAAATAGAATTACTGATGTACAAGAGTGCGACGCCTGTGAAGGAGAAGAAAGTTATGAAGCCGGTCTCAAAAAAATATTTTAAACATTCTCATCGCAGACTGAGTGGGTGGGAGCAAAAACAATGTTATGAATAACGATAATCAAATTAAAGAATTAGTAAAAGAAAAGTATACTGCTATAGCAGAACAAAGCAAAGAGGCAAATGCGACATCATGTTGTGGTGCTACATCTGCCTGCTGTGGGGATGAAGTGTACAATATCATGGCGGATGATTACACTACGCTAGAAGGCTATAACGCAGATGCAGACTTAGGCTTAGGCTGCGGCCTTCCTACAGAGTTTGCCAAGATCAAAGAAGGGGATACTGTCATTGATTTGGGCAGCGGTGCAGGTAATGATGCATTTGTTGCAAGAAAATTTGTAGGGGAAAGCGGAAAAGTGATCGGCATAGATTTTACTTCTGCAATGATCATTAAAGCAAGAGAAAATGCAGAAAAAGTTGGTTTTAATAATGTTGAATTCAGGCACGGTGATATTGAAGAAATGCCGGTGACCAGCAATAAAGCAGATGTGATCGTAAGTAATTGCGTTTTGAATTTGGTGCCTAACAAGCATAAAGTATTCAGCGAAATTTTCAGGGTATTAAAACCCGGCGGACATTTCTCTATCAGCGATATTGTGTTGGAAGGAGAGTTGCCGAGTAAATGGAAAGAAGTGGCAGAGTTATATGCAGGATGCATTTCAGGGGCTATTCAAAAAAATGATTATTTAGAAATTATAGAAGAAGCAGGATTTGCAAATATTACTTTACAAAAAAATAAACCCATTATAATTCCCGATGAGATATTGGCCAATTATTTAAGCGCTGAAGAGATTGCATTGTATAAAACCGGAAATACAAAGATCACCAGTATTACAGTGTATGCAGAGAAGCCTGCCAAAGATGAAAGAAAATGTTGCGAACCTGGAAGTGGTTGCTGCTAATCCTTAAATTTTATATTTTTTATGAGTGCTGATAATTGTTTTCCTGAAAAGGAGAGAAAGCAACTAAGTTTTCTTGATCGTTACCTTACCCTGTGGATATTTTTGGCAATGGCTATAGGTGTGGCGATCGGATATTTTATCCCATCATCTTCCATATTGATCAATTCTTTTTCGAGTGGTACAACCAATATTCCATTGGCAATTGGGTTGATATTAATGATGTATCCTCCATTGGCAAAAGTGAAGTATGAAAAAATGGGGGAAGTGTTTACAGATAAAAAAGTATTAAGTGCTTCTTTGATTTTGAATTGGATCATTGGCCCAATAGTAATGTTTGTATTGGCTATTACTTTTTTAAGAGATCATCCTGAGTATATGATTGGTTTGATCTTGATCGGACTTGCCCGCTGTATTGCCATGGTAGTAGTTTGGAACGAACTGGCGGAGGGCAATAGAGAATATGCTGCAGGATTAATCGCATTGAATAGTATTTTTCAGGTTTTGTTATATAGCGTATATGCTTATTTCTTCATAACAGTGCTGCCTCCTTATTTTGGCCTGCATGGATTGGAAGTAAATATTACGATCGCTGAGATAGCAAAAAGCGTGGGGATCTATTTGGGTATTCCATTTCTTGCCGGTATCATCAGTCGATACACCTTAATTCATTTAAAGGGACAAGAGTGGTTTCAAAATAAATTTGTTCCGTTCATCTCTCCAATAACATTGATTGCATTGCTTTTTACTATTGTGGTCATGTTTAGCCTAAAAGGAAATCTGATCATACAAATACCAATGGATGTTATACGAATTGCCGTTCCGCTGGTTATTTATTTTGTGGTCATGTTCCTGCTAAGCTTTTTTATCGGTAAATATTTCGGTGCCGATTATTCAAAAACCACTTCTATTGCATTTACCGCTACCGGAAATAATTTTGAATTAGCAATCGCAGTGGCCATTGGTGTTTTCGGTATCAATAGCGGACAGGCTTTTGCAGGCGTGATTGGGCCATTAGTAGAAGTGCCGGCATTGATCGGTTTAGTGAATGTGGCTTTTTGGTTACGTAAAAAATATTACACCAAACATCAATAAATTAAAAAACAACTGAATGAAAAAGATCAAATTACTTTTTGTTTGTATTGAAAATTCTAACCGCTCACAAATGAGTCAGGCATTTGCCAAAATACATGGCGGTGAAAATGTAGAGGCATACAGTGCAGGAAGTAAACCAAGTGGTATTGTTAATCCCAAGGCGATTGCAGCAATGAAAGAATTAGGTTATGATCTGAGCACACATGATAGTAAAAGCCTAGACGAAGTAAAAGCATTTGCTCCATTTGATGCGGTAGTAACAATGGGTTGTGGTGATGCCTGTCCCTGGATGCCGGCAAAACAATTTATTGATTGGCAGATACCCGATCCTAAACACATGGAACCCAAAGAGTTTAATGAAGTGAGAGATTTTATCAGTAATAAAGTGAGTGAATTGATAAAAGAACTGAAATAGAGATATTTTGAAGCATTTCAAGACGGAAAATCTTTGGTTAACCCAAAAAGAACAGTGCGACAGAGGAGCTACAATATTTTAGAAGGACTTCCCAAAACCTCCAGCCAGACTCTTGGCAACGTTCCCATTAAAAATTATGGAATCGGGGGCATAAAAAGCAAATTTCAGCGTAACTTTGCAGCCAATTTTAACGATTGAATTATGAGTACAGCAACCCAACAGGTTTTACAAGATGTAGTGATCAAATTCGCAGGCGATAGCGGCGATGGTATGCAGTTAACCGGCAGCCAGTTTACTAACAACACAGCTTTGTTAGGCATCGATTTAGCAACTTTCCCTGATTTTCCTGCAGAAATACGTGCCCCATTAGGTACTATTCCGGGTGTGAGCGGATACCAGCTTCGTTTCAGTAGCGACAGGATATTTACTCCTGGAGATAATTGCGACGTATTGGTAGCAATGAATGCCGCTGCATTAAAGACAAATCTTAAAGTGATCAAGAAGGGTGGGATCGTGATTGTTAACACCGATGGGTTTGATACAAAAAACCTTCGCCTGGCTAACTATCCGGAAGGTGCAAATCCTTTAGAAGATGACACACTTGCAGCCTACACTGTATACAAAATGGATGTAACTAAAATGACTCGTGAAGCATTGAAAGACATTACCATGGGTACCAAAGAAAAGGACAGAGCAAAAAATATGTTTGTACTGGGCTTTTTGTATTGGATGTATAACAGAGATATGGATACAACTATCCAATTCTTCAAAGATAAATTTGGTAAAAAACCTGAGATCTTAGAAAGTAATATCAAAGCATTACAGGCAGGCTATTTCTTCGGAGATACCACCGAAACTTTTACTACTCGTTTTAAAGTAGAAAAAGCCAAGATGGATAAAGGTACTTACCGTTCTATCATGGGTAATCAGGCTCTGTCTTATGGTTTGATCGCAGCTTCTCAGAAAAGCGGATTGCAAATGTTCTTAGGAAGTTATCCTATCACACCTGCATCTGACATCTTACATGAATTAAGTAAATACAAATCTTTCGGAATAAAAACATACCAGGCAGAAGATGAGATCGCTGCAATCACATCTGCTATCGGAGCTAGTTATGGTGGTGCTTTAGGGCTTACCACTACCAGTGGTCCGGGTATGGCGTTAAAAGCAGAAGCAATGGGGCTGGCTGTAATGTTGGAAATTCCGCTTGTGATTGTAAATATCCAACGTGGTGGTCCAAGTACAGGTTTGCCAACCAAAACAGAACAAAGTGATCTGATGCAGGCTTATTATGGTAGAAATGGAGAGTGCCCTATGCCTGTTATCTCTGCATCTACTCCTAGTGATTGTTTTGATGCCGCTTACGAAGCAGTAAGGATCAGTGTTCAGCATATGACACCGGTTATTTTATTAAGTGATGGATACATAGCAAATGGAGCAGAGCCTTGGAAATTCCCGGTATCTGCTGACTTACCTGAAATAACTGTTAAGTTTAAAGAAGGATTGGATGTAGGAGAAGAAAAATTACAACCATACAAAAGAGATGAAAAATTAGTTAGACCATGGGCTATTCCTGGTACGCCGGGCTTAGAACACCGTTTAGGTGGATTAGAAAAGCAAGATATCACCGGTAACATCAGTTATGATAGTGATAACCACCAACACATGGTTTTAACCAGACAAGCTAAAGTTGATAAAATTGCGGATTATATTCCTTTACAAAAATTGGATAGCGGTGCGGAAAAAGGAAAAGTATTGGTATTAGGATGGGGCAGTACATACGGTGCTATTAAAAGTGCGGTAAAAGACCTTCAAAATGAAGGGCTTGAAGTATCACACGCTCACCTACGTTATATACGTCCTTTCCCTAAAAATTTAGGAGAGATATTGAATAATTTTGATCATGTGTTAATTCCTGAGATCAACAACGGCCAATTAGTAAAAATTATCCGTGATGTATATTTTGTTGATGCAAAACCTTACAACAAGATCATGGGAGTTCCTATTACTAAAGGAGAGATCATCGATGCAGTAAAGAAGATGTTATAATTAAAATAACTCGAAATAATAAAAAAGTCCTCTACTTATAAATAGAGGACTTTTTTATTGCCGATCATTTTGATTATTACAATGGCATCTGTCAATCATACAATAAAAAAAGGTTTCGGAAAATCCGAAACCTTTTAATTATAAAATATATTAAACTTAATTGCTTTTTTCTCTACCGAAGGTTAAACCTAGTTTTATTGATAAAGTAAAGAAGGCGTCTTTATCTTTAGGATCTCCCCGTATCTGTCCTCCTTTAGGGTTAACTGTGTATGGGAACAAAGGATTCTCAAGTCTTCTGTCATTCAATTCAATAGCATTTGCTAATCTTTCTCCACTTAAATAGTTGGCAAATAAAGAAGGGTCAATATATCTTGTGCTAACATCATCCAGGTAATCAGTGCGGAGAATGCGTGGCATCACTTCTGCACGAACATTAAAGGTTCTTGATAATTCATATTTTATACCCAACCCAATCGGGAAATTTATTTGGCTTAGTTTGTAATTTTTTCTGCTTGGGTATTCAGCAAATCCTTGTCCTTCTGTATGTAATGGTTGTAGATCAATCCATTTTCCGGCAGCATTTTTTGCTTGAGGATTAAAGTGAAAGTATCCGATGCCAGCTAATAAATATGGAGAAAGTCTTGGTGGTTCCCTGTCTTTAGATGGCCAGTCAATAAATATATAAATAGGGTGAAATTCTGCCACTAAACTAATTTCGGATATTTTACTTCTGAAATGTAATCCACGCCAATATCTTGCGCCGGAGTTATCTCTGATAGGGCTTAAGATGCTATCGTAGGCTTTTACTTGTCCGAATGTACCTTCTAATCTTACGGCGATCTTGTTCTTATAAAGACCACTTAAGAACACGCTGCCGCCCAACTGGTTATTACCAATATTATAATCTTTTAAAAAAGGTTTTCCGATACCTTTTTTGCCCCCAAGGTCTGTAAGACAGTTCATAATACCAACACTGGCCCCTATCTCATAAATCCACTCGGTATCATAATAATCATTATCATAAAAATAATACTGAGCATTCGATTTAATGGAAACACCCATTAGTAAAACCGAAAAGCTTAAAAACAAAAAAGTTTTTTTCATAGAAAATCTCCACTTTAGTAATAAAAAGTTAACATCAGTTTTTTTATGGATGCTTGTAAAAAGAACAAAATAAACGATAATTTGTTAATATTATTACGTTTACTTTAACTCTTAACATTAAAATTGTAGTATTTACAGATTGTTTTTAACCCACATTCGTTGCATTTCGGGCTTCTTGCAGTGCAAATGTACCTTCCATGTAATATCAACCAATGGTGTGCCTTATGTATATACTCTTTGTTAATATGTTTGATCAACTGCTTCTCAGCAGCTAATGGTGTTTTTGCATTGGTTGTTAAACCGATACGGGCACTCACTCTAAAGACATGAGTGTCTACAGCCATATTTGGCTGATTGTCAATCACAGAAGTAATCACATTGGCTGTTTTCCTTCCTACGCCTGGTAACAAAATTAACTCATTTACCGTCATGGGAACCACTCCGGCGAAATTTTTTAATAAAATTTCTGCCATACCGATAAGATGCCTGGCTTTATTATTTGGATAAGAGATGCTTTTTATCAATGGAAAAAGTTCGTCGAATTTGGCCTTACTCATGGCCTCGGCATCGGGATATTTTTCAAAAAGTGAAGGAGTTGTTAAATTTACCCGTTTGTCGGTGCATTGAGCAGAAAGTATAACAGCGACCAGTAATTGAAAAGGAGAATCATATATCAGCTCTGTTTCCGCATTGGGAGCATGTTCCAGAAAATAATTGATAAAAAACTGATAGCGTTCCTTCTTGGTCATAAATAAAATCGTCCCGATTAGTATCGGGACGAAATTACGTTAAATACGTTCAAAACGGTTAGACTTCATTTGTAAGTTCACCCACCGAAATGTTAGCTTGGCTAAGAATAGCCTTTACTGTCTTTTTTCGAGGAGAAAAATTGAGTGCTTCCAGATTTTTTTGTCCATCCAGCAATAACTCATATTTTTCACGTAAACTCCAATCAGTTTCTAATGCAGCTGCAATAGCAGCGGTTTTTTCGGCAGAGGATTCTTTGTACATATATTGTACAAGGTCCTCGTTGTTAAATGTGTGCATAGAAATGTTTAAGGGGTTGAAAAATAGCTTAATCTGCTTATAAAACGAGTAAAGGAGTTAATTATTGCCCTTTTATTATTTTTTAGGAGAACTTTGGGAAGAGAGAACAAACAGATCTTCGTTATCTTTTTTCATCAGATATTTTTCCCTGGCATATTTCTCAATGGTTTGTGCATTGGTCTTTAGCTGATGTAACTCCTGTTCTGTTTCAGCGATCAATGTATCCAGATGTTTTTCACTTTGCTGAAGTTCTTTGTATTTATCTCTACGGGCCAAGTCGGAGCGGATATCTTTTGGATCGAACCAAAACATCCATACTAAAAAAAACGTAACTGCTATCAGGTACTTGTTTTTTAGAAAAGATAATATTTGTTTTGCTACTTTCATTTTATTATGAGACCATGGTCCATTATCCATGGACCATGGTCTATAATTTATTTTCCAAATTTAATTTTTCCTTTTGGATAAATAGCTGAATCCCCCAACATTTCTTCAATACGAATTAATTGGTTGTATTTAGCCATACGGTCTGTACGTGATGCAGAGCCTGTTTTGATTTGTCCGCAATTCAATGCAACAGCTAAGTCAGCAATGGTGGTGTCTTCTGTTTCACCACTTCTGTGACTCATGATCGTATTGTAACCGGCTTGTTGTGCCATACTTACAGCATTGATTGTTTCTGTGATAGTACCGATCTGATTTACTTTAACCAATAAACCATTGGCAATATTTTCTTTGATACCTCTTTCCAAACGAGTAACGTTTGTTACAAAAAGATCATCGCCTACTAACTGTACTTTTTTACCAATGGTATCAGTTAAGTTTTTCCAACCATTCCAATCATCTTCAGCCATACCATCTTCGATACTGCAGATTGGATATTGTTTAGCCCAGCTTTCCCAGAATTTTACTAATTGGTCGCTGGTCATTTTTTTACCATCACTTTTATGGAAAATATATTTTTTCTCTTTTGCATTCCACAACTCACTGTTGGCAGCATCCATAGCGATCATGATCTGACTGCCTGTTTTGTAACCTGCAGCTTGTATCGCAGTTAATACAGTTTCAATTGCTTCTTCGTTGCTTTGAATATTTGGTGCAAAACCACCTTCATCACCTACGTTAGTGCTGAAGCCTTTTTTCTTCAATACAGTTTTCAACGCATGAAAAATATCAACGCCCCACGCCAAACCTTCGCTGAAAGTTTTTGCTCCTACAGGCATTACCATGAATTCCTGAAAATCGATCTTATTATCAGCATGTGCTCCACCATTTAAGATGTTCATCATTGGGATAGGCAAAATTTTTGCGTTGGTACCACCGATGTATCTGTATAAAGGAAGATTAGCTTCTAATGCAGCGGCTTTGGCAACAGCCATACTAACGGCCAACATTGCATTTGCACCTAATTTACTTTTGTTAGCAGTTTTGTCTAAAGCGATCAAAGCAGCATCAATACCAGTTTGGTCTGCAATATCCCAACCCAATAAATTTTCTGCAATAATTCCGTTTACGTTACCTACAGCTTTCAATACACTTTTACCACCATAATATTTTTTATTATTATCTCTAAGCTCAACTGCTTCGTGAATACCTGTACTGGCTCCACTTGGTACTGCGGCTCTGCCGAGATGTTCGTTTTCTGTTAATACGTCTACTTCTACTGTAGGATTTCCACGGCTATCTAATATTTGACGGGCATGGATGCTTGCGATGTAACTCATTGTTCTTGTATTTAAATTGTAATGTTAATCTTTTTAATTAGTGAGGTTTTTGAAAACATCTTCCAGACTATTGCTTTCGCTCTGCAAAGAAACGATGTTAAGGTTATTTTTCAAACTCAATTCCAATAATTGTTTTCGCACACTCTCAGGGTTTGAAGTTTGAAGTTTGAAGTTTGAAATTTGTGGTTGCTCTATTTTTGTTACTTCTTTTATGGTTTTGATAGTCTCTGTATCCACATTTTCTTTGAACTGAACTACCACAACATGTTTATCTGTTTTTCCTTTTTGTAAATTGCTTAGTTGGTCATCCGCAACAATATTTCCTCTGTTGATGATGATCACTCTGTCGCAAATGGCCTCTACTTCCTGTAATATATGTGAGGAGAAAAGAACTGTTTTATCCTTGCCTAAATTTTTTATTACGTCACGGATCTCTATGATCTGATTCGGGTCTAATCCACTTGTAGGTTCATCCAGTATCAATACCTCAGGATTGTGTATCAGAGCGGCAGCCAGGCCAACACGTTGTTTGTAACCCTTACTCAATTGTCCGATCTTTTTATTGGCTTCCAGTGTAAGACCTGTAAGTTCTATCGCATTGTCGATGGCTAATGTTTTATTGTCAATTTCGTGTACACCTGCTACAAACTCCAGGTACTCCCTTACATACATATCAAAATATAAAGGATTTGCCTCCGGCAGATAGCCTATCTTTTTTTTAGTGGAAAGTGTTTGTGTATTTACCACTTCACCGCAAACGGTAGCATTACCGCCATCCGCTTCCAGGTAACCTGTAATGATCTTCATTGTTGTGCTTTTACCTGCTCCGTTCGGCCCGAGAAAACCGACAATTTCTCCCTTATTGATGGTAAAAGAAATATTATTTACAGCTTTTTGTGAGCCGTATATTTTTGTAAGATTGTTTACTGTGATGGACATTCAAAAAATTATGTTGCAAAAATAAAAACGTCAGGTGTAAAAACCCGACGTTGTTTTATATAATTAATCTTTTTTTTCTGCGTTTGTATCAGGCCCCTGATTAGGATTAGGACGTTTCTGTCCTCCCTGATTACCTCTGTTTTGCTGTGGCCTTGGCTCATTACCTCCTTGTCTGTTTCCTTGCTGTGGAGGTCTTTGTTGCTGTGGGCCACGATTCTGCTGTGGTCTTTGCTCATTACCTCTTGGACGATTACCTTGCTGGCCTTGAGGACCTCTGTTTTGCTGAGGTCTTTGTTCATTGCCCTGGCCTGGTCGTCCTCCTTGTTGTGGTCTTTGTTGCTGTTGTTGTTGTCCACCACGATTCTGTGGAGGTCTTTGTTCATTGCCTCTTTGTCTGTTGCCTTGCTGTCCGCCGCCTCTTTCCATATCCCTTCTTTTGCGGCTGGTTTTTTCTAAACTGCGTAAGCTTATCTGCCCTACAACGTCTACATATGTTGGTTCTACTTCAACAGGTTTTTTGCTGACAACTTCAACAGCTTCCAACTCTTCAGGTCTTACTCCTTGTCTGTTTAAAGCCTTTATTTTTAATACTCTTTCAATGGTAAGCGGATATTGTTTAGTGCTATCCGGCATAGTGTACCACATCAGGTTTCTGAAAATATCTTTTTTAACTAAGAATGCACGGCTTCTTGCCAATTCAATCATATCACAATCATCCGGGAAGTTTTGCAAGGCATCCAGGTAAGTATCCAACTCATAATTCAAACAACATTTCAAACGGCCGCATTGTCCGCTTAATTTGGTTTGGTTGATACTTAAATTCTGATAACGGGCGGCATTTGTATTTACACTTTTGAAATCGGTTAACCAGGTGCTGCAACAAAGTTCTCTACCGCAACTACCTATTCCGCCTACTTTTCCGGCTTCTTGCCTGGCACCGATCTGCTTCATTTCTACCTTTACTTTAAACTCGCCGGCATATACTTTAATCAATTCTCTAAAATCAACTCTATCGTCGGCGATGTAAAAAAAGGTAGCTTTTCTTCCGTCAGCCTGTATCTCTACTTCTGCTACCTTCATATCCAGGTTGAGTTGTTTGGCAATGGCACGACTGCGTATCATCACATCTCTTTCTCTGGCCTTTGTTTCTTTTAATTTGCTCAGATCGGTTTCGCTGGCACGACGAAGTATTTTTTTAATATCAGGGTTGTCTTCTTTGATATTGTTTTTCTTGAGTTGTAAGCGCACTAATTCGCCGGTAAGATTTACGCTTCCTACATCAAAACCGCTTACGCCTTCAACAGCGATCATATCGCCTTTTTCGTAGAAATTGGTGGAGGTATTTTTAAAGTAATCTTTACGGCTGCCGTTATTGAAACTTACCTCTACAATTTTGCAACTGCTCTCCGGATCGGCAAATGGCAGGTTGGCTAGCCAATCATGCACGTTCATGCGATTACAGCCACCGCTGGAACAACTGCCATGACTCTGGCAACCACCTGGTGCTCCGCTTTTACTTGTTCCGCAACTTCCACATCCCATATTAATGAGTAATTAAGAATTAATAATTAAAAATTAAGAATTGAAAGTGTTGGTATGCAAGCTTGTACGGTATAGTTTTACGTGCCTGTTTTATGGCATTTGATAATACTATTATTTAAAATGTGCGTACGATTTTAAGGCGATGCACATTGGTATGCGGTACAAGTGAGTGACACAACGATGTTGAAAAAAGCTGTAATGCCGGTAACAAAAAATATTCGGCAGAAGCAGCAATCAACAAACTTCAATTCCTCAATTGACCAAAATTAGCGAATTGTTGTTAATAATGTGGTACAACTTGATAGATAGTGCATGAAACAGCATTTTTGGGTTGGCATTACGCTCAATGTAATAGGCGGCTTTGTTTAGCTCATCTGCAATGGCCTCTTGTTGGGCTATGCTGCACATTTTGTTAAAACGGCCACAAAAATCGTTGTAAGGAGAAGGGACTCCGGGTTTATCAATTATTCTGAGGCGTATAGAATCTTCTATTAAATGGATAAAGTACTGAATAAATTGTTTTTGTTTTTCCCTGCCTTCTTTGCTGATAGCTTCGATCCATTTTACCTGACCATCCATGTTTCTTTTAAAAACGAGATTGAGCCATTCTCTTACCGTAACCTGCCAATCGTTTTCGGCATGTTGTAATAATTGAAGTGCTTCCCTGTAATTGCCTTCGGCCAGCGCAGCTATTTGCTGGGCTATTTCTACCTTGGCCGATGCTCTTAATTCCAAAGCGGCTTCTACTTCCATATTGGTAAGCGAAGGGATTTTTACCAGCTGTGTACGGGAAATAATGGTGGGTAATATTTGCTCCTCATTTTCTGCCACTAAAATGAATAGTGTATTAGGTGGCGGTTCTTCAATTAATTTTAAAAGTTTGTTACCATTTTTGGTAAGATACTCGGGCATCCAGATAATGAGGATCTTGTATTCGCTTTCAAAACTTTTTAAACTTATTTTTCGGTTGATATCATTACACTCTTCAGCTGTGATATTTCCTTGTTTATTTTCGGCGCCGATAAATTGCAGCCAGTCGAATACATTACCGTAAGGCTGAATCGAAATGAATTCTCTCCACTCTTTGATGAATTCAGTACTGATAGGCTTTTCACCTGTTTTTCTGGTGATGACCGGATAGGAAAAGTGTATATCAGGATGAACGAGCTGTTGTGCTTTGGTGCAAGCAGAGCATACACCGCAACTGTCGGTCCATGGTCCATGGTCTATGGATGGTTCCGGCTCTCCGAATAATGAGGGGCCTGCGGTTTCTTGTTTACCATTTACTTTTTCGCAAACAATATATTGTGCAAAAGCCATTGCCAGCGATAAAGCACCACAGCCTTCTTTACCCAAAAACAATAATGCATGGCTAAGCCGGTTATGCTGTACCATTTCTACCAAATGCTCTTTGGTGTTTTTTTGTCCTATGATGTTTTGAAATTGCACGTTGCAAAGTAAAATAAAAAAAGCGTCTGAATCTTTTTTTAAAGTTCAGACGCTTAAAAATGATTTTAAGTATTACAATTTACTAACGATCTCTTCATCCATTGGCGCCACCTTACTGGGGAAATAATTCAATAAAGTGCCTTTTTCATCCAATAGGAATTTTCCAAAGTTCCAGCCTACTTCTGCATCCAGCACACCATTTTCAGATTTATTGCATAGCCATTTGTAGATTGGTGCGGTATCGTCTCCCTTAACAGAAATTTTTGCTGCCATTGGAAATGTTACACCGTAATTTTTTTTACAAAACTCTTTTATATCTGCATTGGTACCGGGTTCCTGTCCGCCAAAGTTATTGGCAGGGAATCCTACGATCACTAAACGATCTTTATATTTTTGATATAAAGCTTCTAAGCCTTCGTACTGAGGTGTAAAACCACATTCAGACGCAGTATTTACAATTAATATTTTTTTGCCTTTGAAATCAGCAAAATTGATGGTGCCGCCATCCAGACTTTCTACTTTAAAATCGTAAATAGATTGAGTAGTTATTGGCGCAACACTGATTGGGGTATTCATTTCAGTAGTATTTGTTTTAGCAGCACATGAAATAAATGTAGCTGCTATTATTAATGTTTTAAGCATAACATATTTTTCTTTTATAACAGTTGTAAGACTGTTTTGTTTTATTGTTTTTCGTAACAGCCGATATCTATTACGCCAACTTCTCTCGTATTATCATCCAGATCTCTTGGAAAGCTAGGAGAAGAGTCTCCATTATTAATAACCGGAGAGGGGTTTACCGTAGTATGAAAATCAAAATAGCGCCTGTTTACATCTACGCTATCAAATAGAGGACTTAGGTTTTTTAGTGAACTTGTGATGGAGGTATTTGCCGGATCTGTTTCCGCTTTGTATAAACAATTGTTCAGGTATACATTAAATACTGTTCCTTTTTTACTTGTCTGTATTTCATCTTTAATGCTTCCGTTCTCTCCCCAAAAAATACAATTGGTAAATCTGGCATTGAGGTTATTTACATCATTTGCATCATTGTGATCTGTTAATGTCAACACAGGCTTTTTATGTTCAATAAAACTGTTGCCATAAGTTACCACTGTACAATTGGTAAAATCATATTCTCCCCCATAGATCATACTGATATTGTTGCCGCAATTAGAGATCAAACTGTTATCTGCTTCCATGCTACTAGCTAAACAAAGTATCCCAGCATCATATGCATTATCAATAATGCATCGGTGTAAAGTAACTTTTGGACTGGTATTGCTTGCAGGAAAAATAGATACTACGGCTTGATATGCATTTTTTATCAAGGCAAATGTCAATACGCTGCTTTTGCTTGTTTCTCTGAAATAAATACCGGGCCAACTTGCAGGCAGGTCTTTATATATAGGATCTAATCTATCTCCGGCAAATACTACGCTTTCTGCTTTCGTTCCTGTTACCGTTAATGTACCATCAACGATCATTGGGGCATTGGCATGGAAATAAATTCTACAACCTTTTTGAATAGTGAGTCTTGCACCTGCAGCTATTTTCAGGCTATCTAATATTACGTATGGTTTATCGTTTGCCCAAATGGTATTGGTTGCAGTCAGTATTTCGCCTTTTTTGAAATGTGCATTTTGCCCGTAAGCTTCCAATGGTACAATTCTTTTATTGCCGTTGTAATTTATCTCGATGGTATCTCTAACTATGAAAGGTAAATTGGAAATACTCTGATCTATTTTAACAGTTACAAAAACATAGATGCTGTCATTGGCATTGATCTCGATATTTGATACTTCAGGTTGTGGTATGCCATTGATATTGATGGTAAATGCAGATGTTGCGCCACCTACTAATCTTACATTGGTCAAACGAAGTTTTTGATCGTTTAGGTTGTTTATTTTAAATGATTGCGTAACGGATCCTACGGTAGTAAAAACAGTATCATATGTTAAACTATCAACGCTGGTAGATAACCTTGCATTTGTACTGGTGATAAAAGAATCTTTTTTGCATGACGAAGCAAGGATGATCAAACAAAAACTGAAAAACAATAAACATATATACTTCATCTGTCAAATTTAAACTAGTAAATACAAACGGCAAATTATTTAGCAGCATTGGCCAAAGCCACGATACTTAATTGTACATCGGCAATTTGCAGGAGAGTATTTCCGCAAGCTTCAAAAGTAGCTCCGGTGGTTACAACGTCGTCAACTAACAATAAATTCTTTCCTTTTATGGCATCGGCATCTTTTACTACAAAACTTTCTGCCACATTTTCCCATCGTTCTGTACGGTGCTTTTTTGTTTGTGTTTCTGTAAATTTTTGCCGGGCAACAACATTATCCAATACCGGTATTTGTAAAATATTAGATATGCCTTCACAAATAACCGTTGCCTGGTTGTACCCACGTTTACGTTCTTTCTCGGGAAATAAGGGCAAGGGTATGAGGGCATCCATATTTTTGAATCGGTTGCTGTTTTGAAGCGATCTGCCTGTCATTTCACCTAAATACACACCTATTTCTTTATTTCCGTCATATTTTAACTGATGGATCAGGCGTTGAATAAGTGCATCTTTGGCAAAATAGTACTGACTATGGGCTGCTACTAGAGGAATTCGCCCCCAGAATATCTTTTCTATGGGGTTATTGGCATGTTGGGCAAAATTGGTCTCAGGTAGATCGTCGATGCACCTTAAACAGAGCAAACTGTCCTTTTTTAACAGATCGCTACCGCATCCCATACATATATGTGGGTAGAAAAGGTGTACAGTATTATCGAGTATATGATGTAACATTTGCATATATTAAAATTAATGCAAATATTTTGTCTCCAAATATTCTCTAAAAGACAATTTTTTTAGAACAAATATTGATACAATTCTTCCACTTTAGCTAAAGGAACAACTTCGATATTGAACTTTAATTTGCCTAAAGATTTTGCGTTGTATTTACTCACAATAATTTTTTCAAATCCTAGTTTTTCTGCTTCAGCAATTCGTTGTTCAATTCTATTCACTGCTCTTATCTCTCCACTTAAACCAACCTCACCTGCAAAGCAATAATGTTGATTGATAGGAACATCTTCATAGCTGCTTAACAATGCAGATACAATAGCAAGATCGATAGATGGATCTTCAACTTTTATTCCGCCGGCAATATTTACAAAAACATCTTTTACGCCAAAATGAAAACCGCCACGCTTTTCTAAAACAGCTAATAATAGTTGTAATCTTCTCAGATCAAATCCGGTTACTGTACGTTGCGGTGTACCATAAACGCTTTGTGTTACTAAAGCTTGTCCTTCAATCAATAATGGTCTGATGCCTTCAATTGTTGCAGCGATGGCAATACCACTTAATTGTTCTTCTTTTTGAGTAATTAAAATTTCGCTGGGATTGTTCACCGCTCTCATTCCTTCGCCGGTCATTTCATAAATACCTAACTCGGCTGTACTGCCAAAACGATTTTTGAGTGTTCGTAAAATGCGATAAGCATAATGACGATCCCCTTCAAATTGAAGAACAGTATCAACCATATGTTCTAAAATTTTTGGCCCTGCAATATTTCCATCTTTAGTGATGTGACCGATCAAAAATACTGGTGTGTTTGTTTCTTTGGCAAAACGCTGTAACTCAGCAGCACACTCTCTTATCTGGCTTACGCTGCCGGCGCCACTTTCAACAAAAGGCGATTGTAAAGTTTGAATACTATCTACTATAACGAGCTGTGGTTTGAGTTTTTTTATCTCCTGAAAAATAGTTTGTGTATTCGTTTCTGTGAGTAAGTAAAAATTATCACTCTTAACACCCACTCTATCTGCTCTCATTTTAATTTGCTGTTCACTTTCCTCTCCACTGATGTATAATGTAACAACATCCTGCAGTTGTAAACCTATCTGTAAAAACAACGTTGATTTTCCTATGCCCGGTTCCCCGGCAACCAACACGATGCTTCCTAATACAATTCCACCACCCAATACTCTGTTTAACTCTGCATTATTAGTTACAATTCTTTTTTCTTCTGCACTGCTTACATCATTAATAGAAATGGTTTTTAATTTTCCGGTGCCATTATATTCCTTCCAGTCATCTTTTTCTTTTTTATCACTTCCTTTGATCACCAGTTCTTCAACAAACGTATTCCACTCATTACAACCCGGACATTTACCTGTCCACTTAGCACTTTCATATCCGCAATTCTGGCAAAAAAATGCCGACTTAGTTTTACTCATGGTGTAAATGTAAAAAGGAAAAGCAGTAAGAAAATTTTTTTGTTACAGGCTGTAGAAATTTAATTCAACATCGTTGTGCCATTCACTGCAACTTTTGTATTGCTAGTAAATTTTTATTGAAGTGTAGAAAGAAAATAAGAATAGAAAAATAAAAATCATTACTTACTACAAAGTAAAAGAGCCGTCATTTCTGACAGCTCTTTATACTTACTAACCCATTAAATTCTATTGCTAAAGTACAAATTTACCCCACATAAAAAAATATATTTTTCCCATTGTTAATAAGTTTTTATATCGGTTTATTCAAAAATGCTACTAGTTTATTGCTATTTAAATACTTGATTAACAATGTTTTAAAACATAAAATTGGCCTGCTAAACTAACACTCATACATACATGATAATAATTAAATAATGTAGTTTATGATGTAAACTAATTATATTTACAAATAAGTTAATTTATTCCAAATGCATACCATAATTTTCCCCAAACTCAACTCAGTAATACATTCCCCTTTGCGGCTAGCCATCATGAATATCCTGCATGGAAAGAAGGAAGCTGATTTCGTTTTTTTGAAAGAAAGGACTAATTCTACAGTTGGGAACCTGAGTATTCAAATAGGGAAACTTAAAAAAGAGGGGTATATACAGGTATCCAAGCAATTTAAAGATAATTACCCCCAAACTATCTGTACAATTACCCCAAAAGGCGTTGAGGCATTTACAGAGTACGGAAAGGCGATGCAGGCGTATCTTACCTCACATAAAGCGTAAGTGGCTAATATTCACTAAAATTTAAATTTTTTGAACAATTACTTGCCTTTACGGGTTTAACTTTGCTATACATTCCTTTCCATGCAGAGAATCATAGAGGTTAACCATCTTTCCAAACAATTTAAAGACACCCTGGCTGTTGATGATCTGTCATTTTCGGTTAACGAAGGTGATGTATATGGTTTCTTAGGACAAAATGGTGCCGGTAAGAGTACCAGCATACGGATGTTACTTACTTTAATAAAGCCGGATACCGGGGAAATAAAGCTCTTCGGTAAAGAGCTTACCCATCATCGTTCAGAAATTTTACGGCAGGTAGGAGCTGTGATTGAAAAACCGGATCTGTATAAATACTTATCTGCTTACGACAATCTGAAAATTTTTGCCAAATTAAGTGGAGTTAAAGTAACCAAAGAGTTGCTGATGACGCAATTGCAAATGGTGGGTTTAGCGGAAAGAGCCAATAGTAAAGTAAAAACATTTAGCCAGGGAATGAAACAACGTTTGGGTATTGCCGTTGCATTGGTACATGACCCTAAACTGATCATATTGGATGAACCTACAAATGGATTAGATCCGCAGGGGATCGCAGATATACGAAACCTTATTTTGCAACTGAGCAGAAAAATGGGCAAAACAGTATTGGTTTCCTCTCACTTGTTAAGCGAAATAGAATTAATTGCCAACAGAATGATCATTATACATAAAGGCAAAAAAGTGGTGGAAGGTAATGTTGCAGAGTTATTAGATCCATCACAATCATTGATAGAAATAGAAACAACAAATAACCAACTTACCAGAGAAAAATTGCTGCAGACACGATGGGCTTCTTTTATACAAAATAATCATCAGTTGCAATTGAAAATGCATAAAGACCAGGTGCCTGACTTAATTGCCGCCATGGTAAACGATGGTGTAAAAATCTTATCCGTCAACTCAAGCCATTCTTTAGAAAATTATTTTTTATCACTTACAACCCAACCTACTTATGTGGAAGCTTTTGCAAATTGAGTTGTATAAAATAACCAAACGTCCTCGTACTTATATTGCCTTTATTGCTATTGCAGCTATTGTATTCATATTTCAATTTGCATTTAAGGCAGACGGGCAGACGTATATGGATCTAATGCTGCAGAGTGTAAAAGATAGTTTTGAAATGGATAAGGTAAAAGCTATCAACGGCTACTTCATGTGTTACATTATTTTAAACACGTTGTTGATACAGGTTCCGATCTTAGTGGCATTAATAGCTGCAGATTCAATCAGTGGTGAGGCCAATATGGGTACATTGCGTTTGTTGATCAGCAAACCTATCAGTCGTACACAATTAATACTGGTGAAATTTGCTGCAGCTACCATCTTCACCGTTTTATTACTATTATGGATGGCCATTACAGCATTGTTTTTTAGCCTGCTGATTTTTGGAGCAGATGATATGCTCATTTTTCGTGTAAAAGGGGATGAGTCTCAAATTTTACAAATACTTAAGGATGATATTATGTGGCGTTACTTTGCCGCCTTCGCTTATGCAACTGTTGCTCTAACAGTCATTGCAGCGTTGTCTTTATTCTTGTCCATTTTTGCAGAGAATTCTATCGGGCCAATTATTGCTACAGTATGTATTGTAATTGTTTGCACTATTATTTCAAATATCAATGTGCCGATCATCGACAGAAATGTTAAGCCTTATTTATTCACTTCTTACCTGGTGGGTTGGAAAGGTTTCTTTTATATTGGTACAACAGATGACGGAGAACCGATAAAAGGAAGTATTGAAAACTGGCCGGCCATAAGAAATAGTTTACTGATACTCATTGGGCATATTATTGCACTGGTGTCGTTATCCGTTATTGTATTTAGAAAAAAAGATATTCTATCATAAATAGTACCCATGAAAAAGATACTTAGAGTTTTATTATTGTCACAGTGCCTGATGCTGGTATCAGTTGTAGGTTTTGGGCAGGATGTAAATGCTTTGGTGCAAAAAGTAAAAGCTAAAATTGAAAAGGTAAATGATTACCTGGCCAACGGAAGAATGAAAACAAATGTGGCTTTTTTAAAAGTGCCGGTAGCATCTGTAAAAATATTTTTCAAGAAACCGAATAAGCTTAAAATAAAAAATGAGAAAGGGATTTCTTTTGTGCCTAAAGGAGCTGTGAGTATTAACTTAAACAGTATTTTAAGTGGAGGAAAATATACTGTTTTGGATGCCGGACTTGATAAAATAGGTGGAGTTTCTGTTAGGGTTGTTCGTTTATTACCCGATGATGATAATGCTGATGTGGTACTTTCTACATTATATATTGACGAGGCTAATTTGGTAATAAGAAAAGCTAAAACAACTACCAGGGAAAATGGTAGCTATGAATTAGAAATGACCTATGGAAAATATACCGAATACGGCTTGCCTGATAAAGTGATTTTTTCTTTCAATACAAAAGATTATAAACTACCCAAAGGTGTTACGTTTGATTTTGATGATGGTGCTGCTCCCAAAAAAACTCAGGATCAGGCAAAAAATAAAAAAGGTAAGGCAGAGATCACTTTCAGTAATTATATTATCAATAAGGGGATAGATAATTCAGTTTTCAATTAAAGCGCCTTTTTATATCTAATATTTATTATATTTATATATACAAGTTGTTGTTATAAATATGATGAAAAAATTTATTGTTGTAGTAGTAAGCCTTTTGTTTACACATTTTTTATTTGCCAATGATATATTGATCTCTTTTGGAGAAACAAGTGCCAACGCTCCTGAATGGAAATATAAAGGCGGAGGCTCAAATTATGATGCAGTTGGCTGGAAAGATCTTTCTTACCCGGCATCTGATTGGCTGACTGGGAAGTCTGCCCTTGGTTTTGGAACCAATCCCCCTGTAAGAAATACCAACATACTTGAAGATGCATCAGCCGGTGGTGGCGGAATATCCGGCGCAAGGTATCCAACATTGTATTTCAGAAAAATTATAAATATCGCTACTCCTTCTGCGTATGCGAATTTCCAAATAAGGACGAAGTTCGACGATGGTATAGTGATCTGGATCAACGGAGTAGAAGCATTCAGGAATAATATTTCTGCAAATCCGGGCTATGCTACATTTGCCACAGCAGCCATTGCCAATAATGGTGCTGATATATATACGGCAACTATTTCTTCTTCTTTATTTTTATCGGGCAATAACATCATAGCCGTTGAAGTGCATCAGAATTCAGTTACTAGCAGCGACTTGTTTTTTGATATGGAATTGACAGGAATTACCAGTCAGACCTTCCTGAGCTTTGGTACAAACAGTGCTACCGCACCGGATTGGAAGTATAAAGGCGGTGGGTCTAATTATGATGGTGTTAATTGGAAAGACCTTTCTTATCCTGCTTCAGATTGGCTAACGGGAAAATCTGCGTTAGGTTTTGGAACCAATCCGCCTGCCAGAAATACCAATATTCCTGAAGATGCGACTGCCGGTGGTGGCGGTGTTTCCGGCACCAGGTACCCCACCATGTATTTTAGAAAAATAATCAACATTGCGGAGCCGGATAAATTTCTTACTTATCAACTACAAACAAAATTTGATGATGGTATTGTGGTTTGGGTAAATGGAGCAGAAGCTTTCAGAAATAATATTGCTGCCAATCCGGGCTATGCAACACTGGCTACCGTAGCCATTGCTAATAACGGAGCAGATATTTATACCGCAACCATCTCTCCGTCGATGTTTGTTGCAGGTAATAATATCGTTGCAGTAGAAGTGCATCAGAATTTGCTAACCAGCAGCGATCTGTATTTTGATATGGAGTTAACAGGACTTTCTGATGTTTCTCTTACACGTGGTCCTTATCTGCAAAACGGCACAACGGATTCATTAACCTTACGGTGGCGTACAGACGTAGCCTCCAATTCAAAAGTGAAATGGGGGGTGGCTTATGGTAACTACACAGATTCTGTTGTTGACCTGGCAGTAGTAACAGAGCATATTATACGAATTGGTAAACTGCAACCGGATACCAAATACTATTATACTATCGGTGGTACGAACTATGTACTGCAATCAGCTACCGACAACACTTTTACTACCCTCCCTCCGGGTGATACAAAACGTAAACTCAGGTTTTTAGCATTAGGAGATTGCGGTACAAACTCGGCCAATCAGATCAATGTGAAAAATTCATTTATAAATTATATAGGTAATAATACTGTGGATGCAATGTTATTGCTGGGTGATAATGCCTATTCAAGCGGAACAGATGCAGAATTTCAAACAGGTTTTTTTGACGTGTATAAAGATGACCTTTTGAAATATTATAAATTATATCCTACTCCCGGTAATCATGATTATGGTAATACTACTGCCAATACGGGTCGTAGAGATATGCCGTATCATACTATATTTACTGTGCCCAAAAATGGGGAAGCTGGCGGAGTGCCATCAGGAGTTACAAATTATTACTCATATAATATTGGTGATGTGCATTTTGTTTCGCTGGACTCTTATGGAAAAGATGATATCAATACCACCAATATGTATGATACATCGGGAGCACAGGCTACCTGGCTGAAAAAAGATCTGGCGGCTAATACAAAACGATGGACAGTTGTTTATTTTCATCATCCTCCGTATACCAAAACAAGTCATAATTCAGATGATGAACAGGATCTTGCCGCAATACGTGAAAAGTTTATTCAGATATTGGAAAGATATGGAGTAGATCTGGTGCTATGCGGTCATGCACATGCCTATGAAAGAAGTTATTTGCTTAAAGGGTTCTACAGGAATTTTGCCAATCAATTAAAAGATGCCGACTTTAATGCGGCACTGCATACTGCCACGGGAAATACACAAAATGGTAATTATAACGGCACCCTCGATTCTTGCGCTTATGCCTATAACTCCGGTAAATATGCTCATGGTTCTATTTATGTAGTTTCCGGTTCGGCCGGAAAATTAGATGGTGTAAAAGCTGCAGGATATCCGCAGGATTGTATGGCTTATTCAAATGTAGATAATGGAGGCTGTTTTTATTTTGAAGTAGATAGTAACAGGTTAGATGCAAAATTTGTTTCTTATTCTACTGGTCCGCTTACTCCGGTTGTGAGAGATTCTTTCACAATTTTTAAAGATGTAAATAAGGTGAAGGAAATAGTAGTGCTAAAGGATTCTCCATTAGTATTATCTGCTTCCTGGAGAGGGGCTTATGTTTGGCCTGGTAATGGTAATGTAGTTACGCAATCTGTTTCTCCATCTACGGCTGTTGCAGGCAATTTTAATTATTCGGTAAGAGACAAATACAACTGTATCAAAGATTCTTTTTATGTAACGGTAGTAAGTCCTGATGTGAAATTTTGTTTGCCTTCATCAAATGGTATCTTGTTATCAAATTTATCAGGAAGTACTTATCAATGGCAGGTAAATAACGGTAGTGGTTATGTGAATATTTCGGACAATGCCAATTATACAGGGGCAGGTACTAATTTACTCCGATTGACCAATGTGCCGTCTGCTTATACCGGTAATTTATACCGTTGTGTGGTAGATGGGCAAAATGGATTGGTGTTTGAATTAAGATTTGTAAATATCTGGTTAGGCACGGTAAGCTCTGCCTGGGAAACACCTCCCAACTGGAGTTGTGGTGTATTGCCCGATGAAAATACCGATGTGATCATCAATTCAGGCACACCTGTACTCAGTTCAAATACAGCCATCCGAAGTATACATGTAAATTCAGGAGCAACATTCACCGTAGCAGAAAATTTCCAGCTGATCACTAAATAACAATACGATCATCAAGACACTATCACAATGTTCAGCGTAAAGAGACTCAACTTTAGGGTAGAGTAAAAAATAAAGCGCAAATAGTATTTACTATTTGCGCTTTATTTTTATTTAAATATGCTTATTCCGGATCTTCAATGATCGCTTCATCAACGGCGTTAGCGATCATCCGCTTACTTATTTTACGTAAAGGATTGGCACGTTGTTCTGCAAATTCTTTTCTTGCATTGATAATATCTACACAAGTATAAATCGCCTGGCGGAAAGAAGCCTCATCAGCCTTATTTTTTCCGGCAATATCAAATGCTACTCCGTGATCAGGTGAGGTGCGTACGCCGCTGATACCTGCTGTAAAGTTCACTCCTTCGCCAATGGCCAATGATTTGAATGGGATCAAACCCTGGTCATGATACATTGCCAATACCGCATCAAATCTTTCGTGATAACCTCTTGCAAAGAATGCATCAGAACTGTAAGGGCCAAAACAAAAAATATCTTTTTGCTTTGCCTCTTTAATAGCTGGTTTAATGATCTCCGCTTCTTCTTTACCAATTAAACTTTCATCGCCTGCATGAGGATTTAAACCCAGTACAGCAATTTTAGGTTTATCTATATTAAAATCTTTTTTCAGAGAATTATTCAACAACGTCAGCTTGCTTAAGATACTTTCTTTAGTGATAAGTGATGCGGCATCTTTTACAGGCACATGTTCTGTAAGTAAGGCTACCCTCATGTTTTCTGCTACCATAAACATGATCACATCATTAGCTCCAAATAGTTTTTTAAAATAAGGAGTGTGTCCTGTAAAATTAAATTCGGCAGATTGTGTGTTCTTTTTATGAATAGGTGCAGTAACCAGGCCGTCAATTTTCCCTTCTTTTAATGCCTGTGCGGCAGTAACCAAACTGATCACAGCATATTTACCACCAATATCATTCAATTGTCCCGGTGTAATGGCCACTTCTTCTTCCCAGCAGTTAAATAAATTGATCTGTTTGTGATTGATTCTGCCGGCATCTTTTGTGCTGGTGAAATTAAAATTCACATCCGGGATACTCTTACGATAAAAATTAAGCACTTTATTATTGGCGAATATCACTGGCGTACATATATCAAGCAAACGTGTATCTGCAACGGTTTTAATGATAAGCTCCAGGCCAATTCCGTTTACATCTCCGCAGGTAATACCAATTACCGGTTTGTTATCATTTTGCATAGTAAAAAAATATAGTGTGTAAAAATACAACATTGTGCAATACATTGTTTGCTGCATTTATGGGGTATTCAGTAATTTCACACCCTATTATGTACAGATTAAAAAAATCACTCGGACAGCATTTTTTAAAAGATGAGGGTATCATTAGCCGGATAGTTGATGTTTTAAAGGAAGATCCTTTCAATAATTTATTGGAGGTTGGTCCTGGTGGCGGAGCACTGACCAGGCATCTTATTAAAATTCCCGATATTGATTTTAAGGCAGTGGAATTAGATGACGAAAAAGTTGAATATCTTAAAAAGGCATTTCCTGCTTTACAGGATAAGATCATTGCACAAAGTTTTTTGGATATTGATGAACCATTCACCGAACCATTTACCGTAATTGGTAATTTCCCCTATAATATTTCTACCCAGATATTATTTAAAGTATTGGACTGGAAAGATAAAGTGCCTATGGTGATAGGGATGTTTCAAAAAGAAGTGGCGGAAAGAGCGGCATCCAAAGAAGGATCGAAAGTGTATGGTGTGCTCAGTGTATTGATACAGGCATTTTACGAAGTGGAATATTTGTTTGATGTCAGCAATAGTTGTTTTAATCCGCCACCAAAAGTGCAGAGTGGTGTGATCCGTTTAAAAAGAAAGACTACCACCTTGCCCGTAAAATCTGACAGGGCTTTTACAGTATTGGTAAAAACAGCATTTAACCAACGGCGCAAAACATTACGAAACGCTGTAAAAAGTTTGTTTACTGCAGAAGCATTGCAGGATGATATTTTTAATAAACGGGCAGAGGCATTGAGTGTGGAAGATTTTGCTGCACTTACTTTTAAGATGAGTTAAAAAGAAAAGTCCAGCACCGAATTGTATCTGTATCCTATATGTGGTTTTATCGAAACACCTATTTTTATGTAGGGACCGATACAAGCCCATCGATGCCCTAAAGAAGGCACATCTTCATCAATCAATAATGATAATACAATGTCGAGTGCGTTGTCATTTCCGTAATCGCAGCACTCTGCATTATAGTCTTGCTTTTGTGTGCAATAACTACTTTGACGCTCATGACCCACATACCCCAATTTGCCCGATGTAGTGGCGTGGCATTCTGCACTGGTATAACATTTTTTATCCGGCATCAATAAATTTACGGGTTCCATCTTTAGTAAAGTGTCCATCAAAGACTCGTAATAACTGGTATTGCTGATCCAACCCCTGTTCGTTTTGTCGGGATATGTTTTTAATACAGTATTGGCAAATTGTACCGGATAATTTCTGACAAGATTGAGAATATAAATGACCTCTCTTTCTGTTTTTGTCATGTAAATGGCTTTGGCAGCGGTATTGCATTTGGCATAAACGGGCTTGTTCCATTCTGATGAATAAATAGCCAGCGGAGAAAGAAGCGTAACGGTTTTTGTGCTTGTTTGTGCTATTGTAATAACGCCGGATAGAAGCAGCGTTGCAAGAAGGGTGTATTTCATAAAAGGAGGTTTGAAACTTCACACAAGCTGTAAATTTTGCCGCAAATTTTTTTGTACAAAAAAGTGAATTGTGAAATGATTAACAGTGATCTTACCACATAGAAACCTTGCCTATGTTTTTATATAGCTATGCGGTTGATGGTGCTTACATTATTTGTTGAAGAATCTTCCAACAACTGGTAATTGTGCAAATTCTTTTCTTTCGATGGTGCTTACAAACCAGATGAAAAGTGATAATAAGAACACAGCAGATATAAGACTGAAAATAGTGCTGCTCCAGAAATGAGTTAATCCGTTGTGTAGAAAAAATAACAGCACTACTATTACGATATAAGCAGTTAGTTTTTTCCAGGCATAAGGTATTCTGTAATGTTTTTGCCCCCAGATAAATGAGATCACCATCATGCTGCCATAACAGAAGAATGTAGCCCAGGCACAAGCCATATAGCTATATCCTGAAATGAATATGTAATTGATCGTAATGGTGATTGCAGCGCCGATCAAGGTGATCCATGCGCCGGCCATTGTTTTGTGCGACAATTTATACCAGATCGATAAATTATAATAGATGCCCAGGAACATATTGGCCAATAGTAAGATGGGCACCACCGCCAATCCTTCCCAGTATTTAGGTCCGATAAAATGTTTCCAAATGGGCATGAACAAACTCACCACTAAAAACATCACTGCAATAATGATCACAAAAAATTTCATTACTCTTGCGTATACACGCTGAGGGTTTTGTCCTTCGGCCTGTTTAAAGAAAAAAGGTTCGGCACCCATTCGGAACGCCTGTATAAAAAGCGTAATTAAAATAGATAATTTGTAACAGGCATTATAGATACCAACTTGTTCTTCTCTGAAAATTGCTTCTCCGGGCAACCACCAGCGCAACATCAGGCGGTCAAAGGTTTCATTGATCATACCACCCATTCCCGCTACGATCAATGGAAGAGAGTATAGCATCATCTGAGCCCACAACTTTGTATTGAATGTAAAACGGATCTGTTTTATTTCGCTGAAAAGTAACAGCAATGTAAAAGCCGATTGTATCACATTGGCCAATACTACATACACGATGGGGTTAGTAGCAGGACTATAAATTTTTGTGACCCAGCTTGCAGGATCTTTTGCCAGTTGATTTGGGCAATAGCTGATAAAGAACCAGGTAAAGAATATATTAAGCAAGATGCCGGAGATCTTGATGAATGCAAATTTCTTCGGTCTGCCATCGGCCCGTAGTTTCGCAAAAGGGATAGTGCTTAACGCATCTAAGGCAATGATGGCAATACTCAGTTGAATGATCTGCGGAAACTCAGATAGCCCTGTTATTTTACCCACCACCGATTGATTCAGCCATAGAATGGCGGTGAAAACGATGGTTGAAAATAACAACGATAACGCAGTGGTATTATAAATGGTTTGCTTGTTCTCATCTTTAGAGGCAAAACGGAAATAAGCCGTTTCAAAACCGTAAGTAAAAATGATATTAAGTATTGGGATAAGCGAATAGATCAATCCCATTTTACCATAATCACTTGTATTTGCTAAAGTATAGGTAAGGTAAGGGGTAAGCAGGTAATTGATGAACCGGGCAGCAATAGAACTGGCTCCATACCACATTGTTTGTCCGGCTAATTTTTTAATGCTACTCAATTATTAACTAATTTTGACCTCAAATTTAACGGCATATTTTAATTTATGCCGATAATTTATCTGAGGACTGCAACCATTTGTTATATTTAATTGTCTTAATAAAAAAATAATCATGAAAAAATTTATTCTCGTTTCACTTTCCCTGCTATTTATCAATGTTTTTACAAAAGCGCAATCAACTGTTGGGTCTGTTGCTTTTGATAAAGTAAATCAATCTGCCGTGATCGGCGAATTTGCTTTTGAAGAAAACACTACAGCAGAAGCAATAAAGGCAAAGTTTAAATCTTTGGGCTACAGTTCTAAAAGCAGCAAGGGCTTTGATGTATACAAAGGTGTTAAGCTGGCTGAGTTGGGTCCCGATACCTATGACCTGTATGTTAAAGTAGATAGAAAAAGTAAAAAAGAAAGAGATCGCTCTGTTGTGTATTTACTCATCACCAAAGGGTACGATAATTTTGCAAGCGAAGCTACCGACGCTACTTTATTTGCCAATGCCAAAACATTTGTAAATAACCTGGTTGTTAATATAGTTGCTACAGATCTTGAAAAGCAAATTGAAGAACAGGAAAACGCAGTAAAAAAAGCAGAAAAAAAATATAATAATGCCGTTGATGACGGAAATAATTTAGAAAAGAAAAAACGTCAACTGGAACAGGATATCATCGATAACCAAAAAGACCAGGCAAATAAAAAGAGTGAAGCGGAGGCTCAACGCCAGATACTGGAAACCCTGAAGGGTAAACGTAAATCGTAAAAAACTATTTGTATAAACCAAAAGCGCAACCGGCAGGTTGCGCTTTTTTATTTCAATAAGAACAGGTTTATTATTATAATTTGATCTTTTTACGGTTTTGCTTTGTTTCTCCTTTTTTCTTTTTACCCAGCAATATTTTTTCTTTTACGGCCCTGGGTACTTTGGTCTTTTTTCTTTTTTTAGGGATGATGAGTGCCTGGGTCACTAACTCATTCATTTTTTTTATTACTTCTTCTTTATTTCCCAATTGGCTCCTTTCTGTCTGGCTTTTGACCAATAAACAGCCATCTGCGTTGATTTTATTGGCTAATTTTTCCTGTAAGCGAAGTTTTTGTTCATCAGTAACCAGGTCAGATGTGTTGATATCCCAATAGCCTTCCACCATGGTCTCTACTTTATTTACATTTTGACCACCTTTTCCGCCGCTTCTAGCCGTTTTAAATTTTATTTCTACCGAGATATCCATTATCAAATTTAGTATTATTCATCATTTCATTGCATTAAAAGCCATAGGTTTAGTATCTTTAATTTTAATAAAAGCAAAAAAATCTACATTTTTGCAGGTAACGAAAAAGTATTGATGATAAAAGGTATACATAATTCATTAGTTGAGCGTAAAAGATCAGGTAAAAAGTCATTTGCTGTATTGATTGACCCCGATAAGGTGAACAACAGCAATATGGAGCAATTGATCGATTTGTCCGTATCAGCCAAAGTAGATTACTTCCTTGTGGGAGGAAGTTTGGTTATCTCCAATTATCTGGATGAATGTCTGCAATTGATCAAACGTAGTTGCAATATCCCCACTGTATTATTTCCCGGAAGCCCATCGCAGGTGAGCAAATATGCCGATGCATTGTTGTACCTGTCTCTTATCAGCGGACGCAACCCTGAATTATTGATTGGTCAGCATGTGGTATCAGCGCCTTATGTAAAGCAAAGCGGACTGGAAATTATGCCTACCGGCTATATGGTAGTAGATGGTGGCGCACCCACCACTGTTTCTTATATCAGCAATGCCAGCCCATTGCCGGCAGATAAAAACGAAATAGCGATGTGTACAGCCATGGCCGGCGAAATGCTGGGCATGAAATTAATTTATATGGATGCCGGCAGCGGCGCCAAACGTGCTATCCCCGAAAGCATGATAGAAAAAGTTGCACAATCCATCGATGTGCCTTTAATAATAGGAGGTGGCATTGTAGAACCCGAAAAAGCTTACCTCAACTGCAAGGCCGGTGCCGATGTGATCGTTGTAGGTAACGCCATCGAAAAAAATGCATCTCTCATAAAAGAAATGGCTGCTGCAGTACATAGTGTACCCGTAAACGTGGGGTAATTTTTTTTGCTTGCCCCGATTATTTCGGGGTTACCAGCTTCAGTTTTTCATGGCATCATCGTTGCGTCGCAATCCTTTCATCGGAAGAATTACTATTTAACTTTTTCCTAAGCGTATTATTCCTATGCTACAATAACTGTCGTATATATTTGTATTGAGCAAAATTTAAATCAGGCTATATGAATATTGAAAAGTATTACAAACTTATTTTTAGTACAGTAATATTTTCGATTACTATAATAAATTTAAATGCACAATCTCCTTCGCTGTTCAATTATTATCGATATCATTATTCTGACAGTCCTCGTATTGTCTATGCTGGAAAAGTAGTTGGAATTAATGCGGTTCAGTACGATTCAATGTATAGAGATCAATATGATTCTATGTATTGGAAATTTTTATCACCAATAACAAAAAGTAATAACCCTATTGAAATAAGATTGAGAACAGGGTCAATCTATTCAAGGAGTCCCTATACTTGTACAATTCTGTACGTTGATAGTTCTTTTAAAATAAAACGATTTTTACAAAATGGAACTGAATTAAGTATAAATCTTAAAGCAGATGTTGTTTATGATAAACTTATAAAAAATGCCATTTTTAGTTTAGAACAATTTCAAGTATCGAATTTCCTTAGTGACACAGCAACACTTTATTCTTCCACAGGCTGGCAAAAGGAACATTTTACTGAGCTATTCGGTGGTCATCAAACAGAATATCTCTTGGAGTATAAAGTTGGAAATCTCTACAACAGAATTTCAATAAACTTAATATATTATTTAAAATTTCCGGATAACCAACTACTAAGAAGGTATGATGAGATAGCGGAAGCATTAACGGAGGGTCTATAAAAACTTTCGCCCTGTCGGAGTTTTCACAGCCTATCCTTTCAATAGTGTTATTCTATCCGTGAACCCCCCGCTGGGACAATTTTGTTACATTTGATATATGAAATTGATACTATTCAGCTGCTTACTTTTGTTTTCTCTGCTATCATTCTCAAGTTATAAAAAGGGGAAAGAGTATCAATTTGAATGTAATAAGTTTATAGAAATATCAACAAAAATGCCTGTTAGTTTAAATGACAAACTTGTAGGCAGAATTACAAGGTTATCATACGACTCAACAAAAAAAATATGTTTTGGTGTGATAAAGTTTAATGCAGGGTTTAATGTTTATTCAAATATGCAGTTTGTTATTAAGAATTGGCAGGCATCATCTCCCGAAATAATTATCGAAACAGATAAGACAAAAAATGTTCATTTACTAGATCATAAAAAGGATACTATTGTAATTAATTAGCACCGTCGTTAGTCGCCTTTCCCCCCGTCGGGGTTTTTACAGCCATCCTTTCAATAGTATTATTCTATCCTTGCCCCTCCGCTGGGACAAAGAAAACATCAGATAATAACCCGTCTTCGACAAGCTCAGACTGACAGTATAAGTATGGTGAGGTTGAAAGTATTTTATTTAATAAGCTACTTTGTATTTTGGATAGCTGCTCTAACAAAATTTACAACTGTCAGTCTGAGCTTGTCGAAGACGGCCCATTTATCATTTAACCAGGCGGTATGATACCGGTACCTTGCCGGAACTTCCGGGAAGCTTCCGGTATCGTACCGAAAGGCTGCCGGAAATCCGGGGAAGCTTCCGGTATTGTACCGAAAGGCTGCCGGAAACCCGGGGAAGCTTTCGGGAACACCCGACGGCTTGCCGGAAACTCAGGGAGACTTTCGGGAACACCCGAAAGCTTGCCGGAAACCCAGGGAGGTTTTCGGGTAAAAAATGAGTTTTTCCCCCATTTTTGGTCAAAAAAAGCTGTTTTTAATGCTAAAATCGTCGATTTTCAGGCTATTCCGCCTTTGAATAAGGGGAAGCTGACAGAGGTTGAAATAAGATTTCTGCCTATTGCAGAACCGTTGTTGCCGTTGTTGGAAATTTTTCGCCGTAGTTGGCAGACTGTTCAACTACGGCAAAGACCAGCAGCAAAAAATACACTATAATAAAAGTTCCCTAATGGAATGCCGATAAAAAGATTCCGCCCTCAGCAAATCACCAAATATCCAAATCATCAAATCTCCAAATCCCCAAATCTCCAAATCAAAGACTCATCATCTCCTTAAACTTCACCGCCTGCCTGCGACTAACTTCTACTTTTTCTCCACCCTGTATATCCAGTAATAAGCCACCATTAAAATAAGGTTCTATCTTTTCGATCATCCGCATGTTTACAATGTGCTTGCGGTTGGCACGAAAGAATATTTTTTCATCCAGTCTTTCTTCCAATGCATTCAGCGATTTTAAGATGAGCGGTTTGTTGCCGGCAAAAAACACTTTAGCATAATTGCCCACGCTTTCGAATAAACGCACTTCAGACAATTTCACAAACCAGCAACGTTCACCATCTTTTACAAACACCTGATCGTTTTCACTCAGCATACCACGACCAAAAGCCTGTTGAGCAGCCAGCTCTTTTTCATCTGCCAGCTGTACTTTTTGCAACGCATCTGCCAGGCGTTTAGGTTCAATCGGTTTCATCAGGTAATCCAATGCATTCACTTCAAACGCTTTTAATGCATAATCATCATACGCAGTAGTAAAGATCACATGTGGTGCTTTGTCAAGCTCCTGCAACATGTCAAAGCCGGTCTTGCCAGGCATCTGTATATCTAAAAAAATAATATCAGGGTTTAATGCATCAATTTTTTCAATGCCTTCTGTAGCATTGGCAGCTTCATCAATTACTTCCACATCCGGAAAATCCTGTAATAATTTTCTTAACTCATTTCTTGCCAATCTTTCATCATCAATAATAATTGCTTTTTGCATACTATAAATTTTTACAAATTATTTAATGGCATAATAATCCTGGATTCTACCATATCGTTGCCTAAGTTTTTAATATCAAAAGTGGCTTTGCCCTGGTATAAAAGATTTAATCTGTCCTGTGTGCTGCGTACACCAAATCCATCGCCGTTTGTAAAGCCGTTCAGTTGTCCGGAGTTTTGCACCACCAGTTCGTGATGGCCATCCACAAAGTCGGAGATCACTTTAATACTACCTCCATTTATTTTTTTGCTGATGCCATGTTTAATAGCATTTTCAACCAGTGTTTGTAACATCATTGGCGGCACAGGCAATTCCCATGTACTTTCATTGATATCTATTTCAACGGTCAGTCTTTCTTCAAAACGCATTTTCTCCAATGCCAGGTAATCTTTTACGATATTCATTTCTCTTACCAATGGAACGGTTTCCAGTTGTTCTGCATGCATACTGCTGCGTAAGATATTGCTCAGCTCTGTAATAGCAGTTCTGGCACGGTTAGGGTTTTCATCTACCAGTGCACGGATGCTATTTAGTGCGTTAAAAATAAAATGAGGGTTGATATGAGATTTGATCGTTTTAAGTTCCAGCTCTTTTACAAGCGATTGTAATTTTAATGTATCTACCTGTTGTTTTCGGTTACGCTCTACATAGTGATAGGTATAATAAATGAGGTTCCAGATAAAGAAGATAAAAAAGCTGTTAATAGAACTTCGTATGATCTCATTCAATGCAGAGATCTTCGGATCAAGGTATCCGCTTAAGTTCAGCATCTTTTCAATAGCAACATCCAGGCTGGCATAAGCAATTGAAAAAATGATGGTAACAATAATGAAAGAAATGATCTGCCTTTTGATCGGTTTTTCTAAAAACTCACTTTTCTTGATGATTGTCCTCATCAGGTGGGTGAATAATAATCCCAGTGCAATACTGATGAATATCAGAAAATAAAATTGCTCGATCTTTTTTACAGAAAGTTTTTCATAAAAAAATATGGTAATGGCGGCATATAAGCCCCATCCTGCCAACTGGCAAAGCCAATATGTGGATAAGCGTTTCATCATCGTATACAAATTTACATTCCGTGCCATTAAATTAAGCATTTGCTAATGATTAGTGGCGAAATGATGTGGTGAAAGGTGCTTTGGTGTAAAAAGAATTTTTCTGGTGTGCAACCCTTAAGCCCGATATTTTATCTTAATGATTTGATAAAACCTATTAGCAAACAATCAAACAAGTTAAAAAATGTCATTGAATTTATTAGATTCTTCTAAAGGGCTAATTACCAGGGAATTGATAGCGAAAGCCAGCTTTTTTTTAGGAGAAAACCAAAGCAATGTATCAAAAGCGATCGGAGGGATATTGCCTTCAATCGTTGCTGGTATGGTTGACAAGGGAGCCACAGCGGAAGGAGTGAGTACAATTGTCGATCTGGCCCATTCTGCAAGTAGATCAGGTTTTTTGGAAGATCTGGGTAGCGTATACGTAAGTGATAAAGGTAGCATCATATTAAATAAAGGGGCAGCGATAGTGCCTGCCTTATTTGGAGAAAATAAAACAGGAGCACTAGCTGGGCTGATTTCAAAATTTTCAGGTATTAAACCTGCTTCTGCAGCGTCTTTACTAAGCCTTGCTACCCCCATTTTATTAAGTGTATTAGGTAGATATGCGTCATCAAATAATTTAAATAATGCAGGGGTAGCGTTATTGTTGGCAGAACAAAAAAATAGTGTTTTGAAAGCAATGCCGGGAGAACTGGATCCGAGTAACATATTTAATATTTTCAGCGGCAAAATGCGGTTTGTTCCAAATTCGATTGCTTCAACCGCCACTGCATCTACTGAGGAAATAACCGGGGGAGTATTTAAACGATCATTGTCTTTATTGATAATGGTAATTGGTGCGGCTGCTGTATTTTATTTTTTTTGTAATGGTTGTAGTGAAATTGATACCTTAATAGATGGACGGGATTCTCTGAATGCGATCATTGCAAATTCGTATGGAGATAATAATGCAGAAGTTGAGGATTTGGGTAAAGTAGATCCTTTAACAGGAGATTGGTTGTATAATTCTGGAAGTAATATAGTGATCGATCTGCCAAACAATGCCGGCAAATTGATAGTAGGGGAAAATTCTACAGAAAATAAATTGTATCAATTTTTATCCGGTAACGAACAATTGGATACAGTAAAAGGCAATTGGTTTGAATGTACGAACCTGCATTTTAAAACAGGAGGCGCAGTACTTGATTCAACTTCAATGACCCAACTAAAAAATATGGTAGCTATTACCAGGGCTTTTCCAAAAGCTGAATTTAAGTTTGGAGGATATACAGATAATACCGGTGATTCAGCAGCAAATGTTATACTTTCTCAAAAAAGAGCCGAAGCGGTAGTTGACCAGTTAAAAAAATCAGGTGCGGCTGCTGCTTCTATTGCAGGAGCAAAAGGATATGGTCCTCAGTGGCCTTTGGCAGACAATGCAACTCCGGAAGGCAGAGCACAAAACAGAAGGGTTGCAGTAAATGTGAAAGCAAAATAATTTTTTTATGTTTTGATGGTGATAAAAAGGCCCCATTTTATATGGGGCCCTTTTTATTTTTTCAACAATTTAAAAGCATGCGACCATTGGTTATTGATAAAACCGGGGATGCACCATAAAATACATAACGGCTCAATAGCTCTTGCAGCTTCCGCTTTGCCCATGTCTTCTGTTTCCCAACCAAACGAATGCAGTATTTCTGTAACAGTTTTTTTTGCCTCATCATTATACCCACAAATGAACATGGTAGGCGTAATGCCGCCAAAATCAGGTTTATACATAAACGCATTCCCTACACTATTAAATGCTTTAACAACATTTGCATTTGGAATAAGTTGTTGAATTCTTTCCATCAGTGATTCATTCATCGAAGTGAAATATTGTAAAACACCATTCACCGGAGGGGCTGCTGCTATCGGGTTGGTAGTATCAATAACAGTTTTTCCTTTAAAGTTTTCTATTCCGGCTAATTTAATGGCGGCTTCTGTAACCAAACCACCAGTTGCAATAATAATGAGGTCTCCAAATATTGCTGTCTCCGAAAATGTACCCGTAAGTCCACCGGAATTTTCTTCTTTCCATTTCACTACTTCTTCTTTAGCAATATCCCTGGTACCAAGCATTACCTGATGCCCTTCTTTTAATAATCCGGTAGCCAGCACTCGTCCAACGATCCCGGATCCTATGATTCCTACTTGCATAAATTATTTATTTAGTGATTAATGTTTAGTTTTACAAAGTAGATAAAAAATTGTTCATGGCCAATCCCAATTTGAATACAGAAGGAGAATCTTTAAGTGCTGCCGATAAGGAGTTTGAGAATAATATACGGCCAGGCGAAATGGCTGATTTTACAGGCCAGACGCAAACCATTGAAAATCTGAAAGTTTTTATTAAAGCGGCTAAAATAAGAGGCGAAGCATTGGATCATATTTTGTTTCATGGCCCTCCGGGTTTGGGAAAAACCACACTGAGCAGAATTATTGCCAACGAATTGGGCGTAAGCATCAAAGAAACAAGTGGTCCGGTAATAGAGAAGCCCGGAGATCTGGCAGGCTTATTAACTAACCTCGAACCTAATGATGTATTATTCATTGATGAGATACATCGATTGAGTAATGTGGTGGAAGAATATTTATATGCTGCCATGGAAGATTTCAGGATCGATATTATGATCGATAGTGGTCCTAACGCAAGGAGTGTACAAATCAATTTGAATCCTTTTACATTGGTTGGTGCCACTACAAGAAGCGGTTTGTTGACGGCGCCATTGCTTTCTCGTTTTGGGATCAAATCAAGATTAGAATATTACAATGCAGAAACGCTGCAGAAGATCATTCTTCGTTCTGCAGGAATATTAAATACAAGTATTACCAACGAAGCCGCAAAAGAAATTGCCGGTCGTAGCAGGGGTACACCACGTATAGCAAATGGTTTATTAAGAAGAGTAAGAGACTTTGCCCAGGTGCTGAATGATGGTGCAATTGATATTGGTATCACACAACATTCTTTAAAAGCATTGAATGTAGATGAGCATGGGTTGGATGATATGGACAACAGGATATTAGCCACTATTATTGATAAATTCAAAGGCGGACCGGTTGGTATCACTACCATAGCTACTGCAGTAGGTGAAGAAGCCGGAACATTGGAAGAAGTGTATGAGCCATTCTTAATACAGGAAGGATTTTTACAACGCACCGCAAGAGGAAGAGAGGCTACAGAAAAAGCATACAGGCATTTGGGCAGAGTGATGCCTAAATTTGGCGGACCGGGGGAGTTGTTTTCATAAAAATATACACGCTGATTTGACTGATAAAAGCAGATGCCGCTGATATTATCAGCGGCATCTGTACAAATCTGTTCTATCCGTGTTTCTATATTTATGAAGCAACCAACCTGAATCCATTACCATGAATATTCACTATCTCAATCGTTGGATCATCTTTTAAATATTTACGCAGTTTGGCAATGTACACATCCATACTTCTGCCATTAAAATAAGTATCACTGCCCCATATCTTTTTCAGTGCAGCTTCTCTTGGTAACAGGTCATTCTTATACTCACAAAGCATTTTTAGTAATTCACTTTCTTTAGGAGATAATGTTTGCACTTTCCCTTCATAGCCTAATTCACGAAGACGTGGATTGAAATGGTATTTACCCATATCAAATTCTGCATTCACTTCTTCTTTGTGTAATTCTTCGTTGCGCTTTAAAATGGCTTTTATTTTATGTAATAAAACTTCACTATCAAATGGTTTGGTGATATAATCATCCGCACCTAGTTTATAGCCTTGTATGATATCATCTTTCATTGTTTTTGCTGATAGGAAAAATAAAGGCACATCAGGATTAATATCTCTGATCTCTTCTGCTAATGTGAAGCCATCCATATTAGGCATCATCACGTCTAAAAGACAAAGGTCAAATTTTTCTCTTTGAAAAGCTGCCAGGCCCAGTCTGCCATCTCTTTCCAGTGTAATATCATAATCATTTAGTTCCAGATAGTTTTTCAATACCATGCCCAGATTGGTATCATCTTCGCATAATAGTAGTTTGGGTTTTATCACTTCCATGTTTGTTAGTTTATAAGTTATAAGCAAATAACATTAATTCGTTTTTAACAATACGAATATACCACCTAATTTTTTGTTAAACCTCATTTGACAGAAATCTAATTTTTGTCTTGAAATGAGCATTTTTCACTTGTTAACTGAGTTTAAAATACGGCATTTCCTTGCTTGGTTTTCAATAAGCATTTGTATCTTTCAGTAAATTAATTACCAATGGCTGCAAAAGAAACATTTATACAGGCAATAAAAGACGGATATACTTTTAAGGGAGAATCAGTTAAGATCGGGGCAGCTATGCTTGATGGCGAAGTGGTGGCCGATGCAGGGATCTATCTCCCCTTAAAAACCATGAACAGGCATGGTCTGATAGCGGGGGCAACAGGTACCGGAAAGACCAAGACCTTACAAATGATCAGCGAGTATTTGAGCGATGCCAGTGTACCTGTTCTATTGATGGATATTAAAGGGGATCTGAGTGGTATTGCCGCTATGGGGGCAGTGAATGATAAAGTGACAGACCGCTATCAAAAGATAGCAATGGAATATAAGCCAGCACAATTCACTACAGAGCTGTTAACCCTAAGCGACCAGAAAGGCGTTCGTTTACGAGCTACCGTTAGTGAATTTGGTCCTGTGCTGTTGAGTAAGATTCTGGGATTGAACGATACACAGGGTGGAGTAGTGGCAATGATATTTAAATATTGCGATGACAATAAAATGCCTTTGCTGGATTTAAAGGACTTTATAAAAGTATTACAATATATCGGCGATGAGGGTAAAGCCGAAATAGAAAAAACGTATGGAAAAATTTCTACCACCAGCACCGGCACTATTTTGCGAAAGGTAATAGAACTGCAACAACAGGGAGCTGATATTTTCTTTGGGGAGAAAAGTTTTGAGGTAGATGACCTGATGCGTATTGACGATAAGGGTTGTGGGGTGATCAGTGTTTTACGGGTAACAGATTTGCAAGACAGGCCCAAACTGTTTTCTACGTTTATGTTGCAAATGCTGGCGGAGTTATATGCATCATGCCCCGAAGAAGGTGACCTGGATAAGCCAAAGTTGATAATGTTCATTGATGAAGCACATCTTATTTTTCAGGAAGCAAGCGAGGCGTTATTACAACAAATTGAAACGATCATTAAACTGATCCGGTCAAAAGGCATTGGCATTTTCTTCTGTACACAGAATCCGATGGACATTCCGCCAAGTGTATTGGCACAATTAGGGTTAAAAGTACAACATGCGTTGAGGGCTTTTACCGCTGCAGATAGAAAAGTGATCAAACAAACAGCGGAAAATTATCCTGAAACAACTTATTACAAGACCGAAGACCTGATCACTCAATTGGGAATTGGGGAGGCGCTGATAACCATGCTGAACGAAAAGGGGATTCCCACACCTTTGGCTCATGTAATGCTATGCTCTCCACGAAGCAGAATGGATGTGTTAACCGATGCAGAAATTGACGGTATTGTGACCAGGTCTAAATTGGTTGCTAAATACAATCAGGTAATTGACAGCCAAAGTGCCTACGAGATACTGACAGCTAAATTAACAGAGGCTGCAGAAAAATCTGCAGAAGATAATACTCCAAAACCGGGGCAAAAGGAAGAGCCATCAACTTTTGAGAAGGTTGCCAATAATACGATCGTGAAAAGTATGGTGAGAACAGCCGGTACAACCATCGTACGATCCCTTTTAGGAGCGTTGGGATTAGGAGGTAGAACTACGAGGAAAAAAAGCGGTTGGTTTTAATTGTGAGATGTCTTTTATAGGCATAAAAATGTCTTTTATGGTTACCCGTTACTAGTGTTTTTACTAGCTGACAACTGGTTTTATTCTAAACCTATTATTATAACTCCCAATTATAGCATGGGCAATATTTTTACAACACATTGTAAACCATCTGTTTGATTGTTTGTACTGTGTAATTGTTACACATTATAAAAACATTTTACAAAATAGTTTAGAAAAAACTTGCATGATAGTAATTTCCGCACTATCTTCGTCTTGGTTTTTCATAGGATATTGGATTTTAAAGCGGGACTAGATTTCTATCTTGGTCCCTTTTTTTTATGCCGCCCCCTTTTGGTGTTTAAACACTGAAAATCAATTTGGTGTGTTGTATCTGTGATCAGGATATCTTTCCCTCTTTGCTAACCATCAATTCATTTTCAGATTGTAAGTAGTCGATGACTTTCCATATCTTTTCTTTTTTGATTCCCGGCAGATGGGTTAATATTTCTTTCAGAGAAACACCTTGTGATGAAACGACTTCTTTGATTTGCCTGGCAATATTGTCAAACTCTTCTTTGCTGATCACCAGGTCATGTTGATTGATACAGTTGTCGCAGATGCCACATTTCTTTACAGTGTGGTCGTTAAAGTAATCGGCAATTTCAATACTACGGCAATTTATTTTGTTGTTGATATAGTCAACCATTGCTTTCACCCGCTTTTCAAAATGTAATTTTCTTTCTTTTTGTTCCTGCAGGTTAATGGTAAAACTGTCGTTATACATCCTGTTTTGCAACAGCGTAATTTGTGGTGTGTCTTTTTGCGGTGAGTAATCGATGATGCCAAAGCGTTTTAATTCCTTCAATTCTTTTTCTACATCAGATAATTTTTTCTGTAAGAATTTTGCTAATTGCTTTTCATAAATGGTGGCCGGGTAATCGAAGATACCTTCGTAACTACGCAACAGACCTTTGATCATATTTTCAAGCTGTGGATGTTGTTTTTCAAAATCATTCAATTCATCTTTATTGCAATTGAATACGATGGTTGATGGTTTAAAAAAAACTTCATTGAAACTTAGTATATCTTCCTGTTCCAATGCTTTAATAGCATAGGTAGCAGTGAGAATATTTATTTTAAAAGCTGCACTAAACGTTGCGATATCAAAATCAAGGCTCATTCCTTCGCCGCCGCCTGCTGCTATTTGCAATGAGTTCATTAGTGAAACATACACATGCTTGATTTCTTCTTTAGATGGATAGCGAATAGTACTCAGTTGTTCCAGGTCTGCCAGCTCTCTGTCGTTGTATAGTAAAACAGCATAAGCTCTTTTGCCATCCCTGCCGGCACGGCCGGCTTCCTGATAATAATTTTCCAGGCAATCCGGTACGCCATAATGTACCACAACTCTTACATCAGGTTTGTCTATGCCCATACCAAATGCATTGGTACAAGCAATTACCCTTGTGGTATTATTTATCCACTTTTCCTGTCGGTTATTTCTTTCCTCGTTAGAAAGTCCGGCATGATAATAATCGGCATTGATCTTATTTAGTAAAAGCAGGTCTGCAATATCTTTTGTCTGCTTTCTGCTCTTACAATAAACAATAGCACTTCCTTTTACATTATTTAATATCTCTAATAATTTATTTTGCTTTGATGCTATATTGAAAACACTGTAAGAAAGGTTTGCTCTTTCAAATGATTGCTGAAAACGTTTATGCGTTTGCTGAAATAATAATTTTTCACAGATATCATCCTGCACATTCTTTGTGGCAGACGCAGTTAATGCCAGCACAGGTACATCAGGCAGATATTCTCTCAGGCTGGCAATACGCATATAGGGTGGCCTGAAATCATACCCCCACTGACTGATACAATGAGCTTCATCCACTGCGATCATGCTGATATTCATCGAAGGCAACATTTCTAAAAACAGATTTGTTTCTAATCTTTCCGGAGAAACGTATAAAAATTTATAGTTGCCGTAAGCGGCATTCTGCAAAGTTTTTTTTACTTCAGGAAAGCTCATGCCGGAATAGATAGATAAAGCCAGTATGCCTCTGTTCTTTAAATTTTGCACCTGGTCTTTCATCAATGCGATCAATGGACTGATAACAAGGCATATTCCATCTTTTACCAGGGCCGGTACCTGAAAGCAAATAGATTTACCTCCGCCGGTAGGCAGTAAAGCCAATACATCTTTGCCATCTAATACAGCGTTGATGATGTCTTCCTGTAAAGGGCGAAAAGAATCGTATCCCCAATATTCTTGTAAGATTTCCTTTGTTGTCAACAGTGTGAATTGAGCCCTGAAATTAAATTACTTTCTTGTAATTTAAACGAATAGAGTTGATCGCTAAAACCACATCACTGAAACCCATTGCCAGTGCGGCAATGCCAGGTTGTAAAAATCCCATCGCCGCAATGGGTATAGCAACCACATTGTAAATGAATGCCCAGAAAAGATTTTCTTTGATAGTGGTAAATGTATGTTTCCCTAATCCTAATGCCAGCGGTAAATGTTGTATACCGTTATTCATCAACACTACCTGGGCACTTTGCATGGCTAAATGCGATGCATCACTCATAGAAATTCCAATAGTGGCTTTGGCTAAAGCCGGCGCATCATTTATGCCATCACCTACCATTGCAGTCGGACTTGCATTATTTAGTTGTTCTATGATCTTTAATTTTTCCTCCGGAGATGTTTCTGCATATACTTTTGTAATACCTACCGCATCCGCTATCTTTTGAGATCTTTCTTTACTGTCTCCGCTTAATAAGATCGTTTGTATATTTTTTGAATGCAGATAATCGATCACTGCCTTTGCTTCTTCTCTGATCTCATCATCCATATCAAACCAACCGATCTGTTCATTGTTTTTGGAGAGATAGGCGGTGTGCTCATTATGAGTGTCGTTTTTTCCTAAAAAATAAATATTACCCTCTGTGTCTTCTGCTTTGATACCGATTCCTTTGATCTCATCAATTTTTTTCCAGTTGATAGGATTATTTATTTTCCATTGTTCTGAAATTGCTTTTGCGATTGGGTGGGTAGAATATTTTTCTAACGAAAAAACAATTTGTTTGAATTCGTTTTCCGCTATCGTTGTTTCGAAATTGGCAATGATAAATTGCCCTTTAGTGAGTGTGCCGGTTTTGTCAAATACCACAGTAGTGATATTTTTAAATAATTCAAGACTCTTTGCATTACGGAAAAGAATACCCTTTTTTGTGGCTCTGCCTAACCCCACGGCAATAGCTGCAGGAGTTGCCAGTCCCATGGCGCATGGGCAACTGATCACTAATACAGCAATGCTCCTCATTAAAGAATCAGTGGCAGTAACGCTGAAAGCAAAATAATTCAGTAAAAAAGTAAGTATCGAAATACCGATAACAACGGGCACAAATACAGCGCTGATCTTATCGGCCAATTGTTGTATAGGAGGTTTTTCTCCCTGGGCCTGTTTTACCAGGTTTAAAATATTACTCAATACGGTGTCTTTACCAACTGCTGTTACCTGTGCTTTTAGTGTGCCATCTGTAACAATACTGCCGCCAATTAAATTGTCTTTTTTTTGTTTATAAACCGGTTTGCTTTCTCCTGTCAGCAATGCTTCATTTACATGAGCATCACCCCATAAGATTTTACAATCAGCCGGAACCTGCTCGCCGTTCTTTATTAATACCAGGTCGCCTACACGTAGTTGAGAGTTTTCAACAGGAAAGATCTGTTCTTTATGTTCATCATCAAAAGCGATCATATTAGCCATTACTTTTTGCTGACGGGCTAATTTGTTTAATTCCTTTTGTGTAGTTGATACTGATTTGTTTTCTATCCATTCACCCAAAAAAACCAATGTAATAATGGTGGCCGTTGTTTCATAAAAAACATATTCGGGTCCCATGTTGCCTATTGTACCGATTAAGCTGTACACAAAAGCAGCCAACGAACCAATGGCGATCAATACATTCATATTGGGGATGCCTCTGCGTAAACTTTTAAAAGCACTTACTCCGAAATACCCCATGCCTACAATAAACACAGGTAAACAGATAAACAATTGTATCCATGGGTTCATTAAAAAATGAATATGCCAGGGCAACATGTGCAGCATCAATGTGGCCGTGAAAGGGAGACAGAACAAGAAGCGTTGGAAATGATTGGTAAAGAATTTGGTTGGAGGCTTTGAATTGGATGTTGGAAGTTCACTAGCCACATGATAACCTAAGTCTTCAATTCCTTTGGCTAATTTTTCTTTAGATTGATCTTTGTTGAGTACAAAACTTACATCGCCACCGATGAAATTAACTTTTACATCATCCAGCCCTTCTTTTTTCAGGTATTTGGTAATGGTGAGTGCACAATTGGTGCAATCCATACCCTCTACTTTCCAGTCTACTTTTTCCATATTGCAAAATTAGTTTGTACGCAAGTGTATACTTTACCATTTGGGTAAAATATCTTTGCAACATGGAGGTAAATTTTTTGCTAGATGAGATACACGAGGTTGCAAAGGCATTTATTGCGGCAACTGTTAACCATAAAGTGTTTGCCATGCATGGTGAGATGGGGGCGGGCAAAACAACTTTTGTACATGCATTATGTGAAGCGTTGGGAGTGAAGGATGCTATATCCAGTCCAACCTTTTCCATCGTTAATCAATATAAGGCTGATGATGAAAAAGTAATTTATCATATCGACCTGTATCGACTGAAAGATGAAGAAGAAGCTATACAGGCCGGTATTGAAGATTGTTTGTATTCGGGCAATACCTGCTTTGTAGAATGGCCTGACAGAGCTGCCGGTATCTTCCCTGATGATACTTTACATGTAAAAATTTCTATTGGGGAAAATAATAGCAGAAAAATTGAATGGTAAACGTTGAGTATTCGTTTTTAATTATTAATTTTTCATTCTTAATTATTTTATGGCTACATCAAAACCTTTTATCTCTCATTCCTTTACTTACGAAACGCTGGAAGAGACATTGGATATAAAGCCAAAAGGCACTAATCTGTTCATCGGTATTCCCAGGGAAAGTTCATATAACGAAAATCGCATCACGTTAGCTCCCGAAGCAGTAGGCGTGTTGGTAGCCAATGGTCACCGGGTAATCATTGAAACCAAGGCAGGGGATGGTGCCAGCTATAGCGACAGAGATTACAGCGAAGCCGGAGCCCAGATTGCCTATGATAAAAAAGCCGTTTTTGAATGTGATATTTTAGTAAAGAGTGCACCTGTATGTGAGGAAGAATGTGAGTTGCTCAAGCCGAATCAATACATCATTTCTCCCATACACATTACTGTTATGAAGAGGGAGATATTACAAAAGATGATGGATAAAAAGATCACAGCATTGAGTTTTGAAAATCTTAAAGATGCCAGTGGTCATAATCCTATTGTTCGTAGTATGAGTGAGATTGCCGGTAGTGCGGTGATGTTGATAGCAGGCCGGTACCTTAGTAATGCCAATCATGGAAAAGGCGTATTGGTAGGAGGTATCAGCGGTATACCACCTACAAAAGTTATCATTATCGGGGCGGGGATAGTAGGTGAATATGCAGCTCGTACAGCTTTGGCGATGGGAGCAAGTGTGAAAATATTTGACAATAGTATCTATCGTTTAAAACGATTGCAAAATAATATTGGCGGCAGATTATGGACTTCTGTTATTGAGCCGAAAATATTGGCCAAGCAATTAAAGACCTGTGATGTTGCTGTAGGAGCTTTAAACAGCACTGGCGGACGTACACCCATCGTTGTAACAGAAGACATGGTAAGCAATATGCGGCCTGGCACGGTGATCGTTGATGTTAGTATTGATCGTGGTGGTTGTTTTGAAACAAGTGAGATCACTACACATGAGAATCCTATATTTAAAAAGTATGATGTAATACATTATTGTGTGCCTAATATTCCCAGTGGCTTTGCCCGTACTGCTTCCCAGGCAATCAGTAATGTATTGATGCCTTTATTACTGGAAACGGCTGATAATGGTGGTATTGAGAACCTTATATGGCGGAAAGAAAATATTCGTGCCGGTATCTATATGTTTAAAGGAGCGCTTACCAATTTCTATTTAAGTGAAAGATTCAATCTGAAATATACAGATCTGGGCTTATTGATGGCTAGTAAACGATGATCAGGATTTGTAATCGTTGATCTTAATGACCTGTTCGCAAAAATCATATTCCTGCGTATCATTACTGCTAACAATTATTAATTTGTTGGCAGTGTAATTAGCTATCAGTTGATGGTATAATGCAATACCTTCTTTATCTAAATTTGTTGTAGGTTCATCTAATAATAAAACGGAGGCATCAGTAAAAAAAGCCTGCGCCAGTTTTAATCGCTGCTTCATACCGCTACTGTAATAGCGTATCTGCTTATCTGCAGCTTTTTCTAATCCTATAATTTGTAATATTTTACTGAGAGGCGTAGTGAGCGGTTTAAACTTGGTGTGAAACTGTAAAAATTCATTGGCGGTCATTTCTTCTATCAATTCCAGGTAGGGTGCAGCAATTGAGACCTGCTTGTATTCTTCATTGGGTTTTACTATAGCGCCATTGATTTCATATTGTATGGAGCCTTCGCTGTGTGTAATGGCTCCGCTGATAACCTGCAACAGTGTTGACTTTCCTGAGCCGTTGGGGCCTGTAATGGCATATCTTCCTCCGGGATCAAATGTATAATCAACATGCCTGAAGATCCACTCTCTGTTATAGCGCTTGCCGGTATTGGTTAGTAAAAGCCTCATATATTTCGGGCAAATTATTGATTGTAAATATACGCTTTGATAAAAGCTAAAACTGGCATGGAGTAAGGGTAATTTACTTTAACCGGCGGCAGAAGATCGTGCTTTATTTTTTAGAGGTAGTAAGCACTACTCATCATCCATACTGCCTTTTGTAAATCTTTTTATAATACCTCTGCCACTATCTCTGATAAAGGTTACAATTTCGTCACGTTCATCTGTAGCCTGTAATTCTTCTTCGATATAATTAAGCGCCTGTGAGGTATTCATCCCTTTATTATAAATAATTCTGTAGATATCGAGTATTTGATTGATCCTATCTAAAGAGAAGCCTCTGCGTTTAAGGCCTATAGAATTAACTCCGGCATAGCTCAATGGTGTACGGCCGGCTTTAATGTATGGCGGAACATCTTTACTAACCAATGAGCCTCCACTTACGAAAGCATGTTGTCCTATCTGAACAAATTGATGAACAGCACACATACCACCTAGTATAGAAAAGTCGCCTACAACAACGTGACCGGCCATTTGGGTATTGTTGCTCATAATACAATTATTACCTACAATGCAATCATGTGCAATATGGCTATAGGCCATAATAAGACAATTGTTTCCCACTTTGGTGGTCCATCTGTCTTTACTTCCACGGTTGATGGTTACAAATTCACGAATAGTTGTATTGTCGCCAATTTCAACTGTGGTGGATTCGCCATCAAATTTCAGGTCCTGGGGGACAGCTGCAATAACAGCACCTGGAAAAATACGACAGTTCTTTCCAATCCTTGCTCCTTCCATAATGGTTACATTACTTCCTATCCATGTTCCTTCGCCAATTTCTACATTTTGGTGAATCACACTAAAAGGATCAACTTTTACATTGGGGGCAAGCTTTGCGTTCGGGTGTATGTAAGTATGCGGATGAATCATTTATATATTTTTCAAATATAAGAATTTACAAAAGTAATTTAAAGATTTAATTATTGCTAACAATCCATATCGGATAAAATAAAAAAAACTGCCTCATTTCGAGACAGCTTTTTACATTTCACCATTTATACTAAAAACCAGCCTGAGACTGCTTGTTAAAATTTGGCACCTATACTGATAAAGAATGTTCTTCCATCAGAAGGTAATGCGCCTGGTCCTGGGAAACCACCAGAACGACGAGTAAAATATTTTTCATTCCCGATATTATTGATTCCGGCTTTTACATTCAGCATATCCGAGAATTTGTATGAAGCTGTTAGATCCGCAACAGTATATGAAGGGATAACACCGTTTTGTGCATTAGCAGAAGGAGCAATAGTGTTGTTGGCATCAGCAAAGGCATCATCAGTGTAACTTAACTGACCGGTTAACATCAATGATTTATAACTTACCGATAAACCACTACGTAGAATGTTTTCAGGTGCATTTTCAATCTTTTTGTTTTTCAAATTGCTTTCTACCAGATCATTATTGCTGTTTTTAGTTATCACCTGGAAATTTCCGTAACGGGCATCAGTGAACGAATAAGAAGCAAAAACACTGATATCAAACAATCTGTTCTTTGTAAAAGCTTTGATCGGACTAAATTCCACCAAACCTTCAAACCCTTTACTGGTGCTGTTTCCTACGTTTGTACGGTAGTTATAAAAGCTGCCATCTGTTCTTTGTTGTACAATTACACCAATACGGTTGTTGTATTGTAAGTAATAAGCACTTGCATCGAAAAATAGATAATCTCTTATTTTTCCACGGTAGCCAAAGTCTGCATTATATCCTTTTGCATCTTTTAGATTCTGATCGATCACATCCGTTGTTGGAGGAGCAGTAAGATCAGCAAATTGAACCGGACGATAAGCTTGTGAGATGTTAGCATAGATCTCAGTAGTTGAGTTAACATGGTATTCTGCACCTACACCCGCTAAAATAAAACTGCGTTTTTTTGATTGATCCTGTAAAATGATTGGTGTATTGCCGTTAAAACCATTTCTTCCGCTTGCATGACCACTGATATATTCGTAACGAATACCTGGGATCACTAATAATTTGTCGGTAATTCTGAAAATATTTTCGGCAAATAATGCAGTATTGGTTGCGCCAAAATCCAGGTCTCTAGTCCATATTCCGCCGGTAACTGTCATGTCATAATCTGTTCCGGTAGAACCTTTACCATCTGCTACATAACGATAGGTATTTCCTTTATACAAACGTGCTCCAACAGAAACCGTAGACTTTGTGTTGAACAGGTTGTAATCTGTCAGGTACCTTACTTCAAGTCCGTAATTGCGGTAATTGTCGGTATTTAAATTTCTCGGATTGTATTGGTTGGTGGTTTTATTGATAGTATCTGCCACGATGATTCCACCCGAAGCAACAAATCCAATACTACTTCTGTCACCCAATACTCCAAATAGTTTTACATTCAATTTAGATCTATCATTGATCTGATAATTACTGATCAAAGCAAGGGTGGTCCAGGTAATATCAAACCAGTTTCTGTTGCGGAAACTTTTTGTAATATCGCCAGACATTTGTGCATCTGTTAATCCTCCCGGTTGCTGACTGCGGATATTTGATCGCATCACTTCTGCAGTTACAGAAAATTTATCAGTGAATTTATACGTGAATGAACCGAAGCCTGCATTGGTGTAGTAACGGCTGTTTTGTCTGTAACCTTCTGCGCTTCTATGATCAAAAAAAGTATAATAATGGAATTTTTTGGTGTCACCACCGATGGCGTTGTAGGTATTTATCAATCCATTGCTGCCGGCTGTTTGTTGTGTTTCAAACTGGATCGGTTTTTTTATTTCACTGCCGTTTCTCAAAATATAATTTACCAGACCACCAAATTGCGGGCCGTATTGTAAAGCGCCTTGCCCTCTAACGATCTCTAATCTTTGTACAGCCTGTAATTGAGGATTGTAATACGCTTCAGGATAACCAAAAGGATCAGCAGCAATATCATATCCATTTTGACGAACATTGAATTCCCAGCTGCGGTTAGGACTCAATCCTCTTGCTGCAATACCAATTTGTATACCGCTGCCATCACTTTCCCAGATCTGAATACCCGGAACTTTTGCTATTACCTGACGCATGGTGTTGGTAGCAACATTTCCCTGAACGTTATCTAAAACGATCAGGGAACTTTTTTTGCCTGCATAAATTGATGTGCCCACCACTTCCGGCATCTGTTGAATGTCTCTCTTGCTGTTTCGACCAACAACACTGATGTCAGGAAGGTTTTTATAGTGTACGGATGTATCTGTAGTTGAATTTGTAACGTTTTGTGCTAATAGGGCAGATTGAACTGTAATACTTAATAATAGTGTCGTTATAATTTTTTGCATTTCTTGTTTTTTGAGATGCAAAAGTGCGGCAGATATTTATTGTATGAGTGCCGTATCGGGAAAACTGTTTACGGAAAAGGAAAAAACGGGTCTTTTTTGTTAATGGTATGGCAAAAAAATGCCATGTATTTGAGGTGGGATAGATGAATTGTTATTTTATATCACATTTTCCTTCAGGGCAAGGCTTGCCTAGTTCGCAATTTTCACATATTACGAAAATATTTTGTGCAAACCGTTGGCTAACGCTGGATCTTTTGCCATTCACCTCAATTTCGATCAAGGCATCATAATTTTCCTGTGAAATAACTTTTATCAGGTTGTTAATGCCCAATCCCACTTTTACAACATATCGTAAAAACTCAACAGAGTTATCTTTTACAGCAACCATTTTACAGGATTCCCCCACTTTTATATCCGCCAGTGTCCGCTTAAACTGAACTTTAAATTCTCCTTTTGCGTTTGGAATAATATCTCCGTGTGGGTCAAATTCAGGGAAATTGAGGAATTTTTCCAGTTTATCTATCAGTTTCTGTGATTGAATATGTTCTAATTGTTCGGCTACTTCATGTACTTCATCCCAGGTAAATTCCAGCTTTTCATATAAAAAGGTTTCCCAGAGGCGGTGCTTTCTTAATACTTCAATGGCTATTTTTTTTCCGGATTCTGTCAGAGAGATTCTTCCATATTTTTCATAATCAACCAATGATTTCTCCTTTAGCTTTTTAAGCATATCATTGGCTGTAGCAGGTTTTACATTTAAATGACCGGCCAATTCGTTTGTTCCAACCCCTTCTTTGGCCTTATTTTCCAATAATAATTTCAATAACGCCTTTAAATAATTCTCTTCTGTAAACGATAGCATCCCTCAAAAGTAGAAAAAAATATGAACTTTATTTGTTAGGCTAGCCTAACTTTTATAATTTCACAATTCAAACAGCTATTATGAGATTATCTTTTACTTTAACGGGAATGTTGACATTGGTAAATATGCTGCTGATGGCACAAACGGGCACCATATCCGGTAGAGTAAAAGCTGCAAACGAAGTTGTACAATTTGCCAGCGTTGTAATGATCGGAGTCAATGACGGAGTGCTTACCGATAGTCTTGGAAATTATAGTTTTAAAAACCTGAAAGCGGGTATATATAAATTGAGAAGTAGTGCACAAGGGTATTTGTCATCAGTTAAAACGATAACAGTAACAGAGGGAGAAAATGTTGTTACTGATCTGGTGCTTACAAAACATCAACATCAATTAGATGAGGTAGTAATAACAGGAACCCTGAAGGAAGTAAAAAGAATTGAAAGTCCTGTGCCGGTAGAAGTATACAGTCCTGCTTTTTTTAAAAAGAATCCAACGCCTTCTATTTTTGATGCATTACAAAATGTAAATGGCGTAAGACCGCAGTTAAATTGCAATGTGTGTAATACCGGCGACATTCATATCAATGGATTGGAAGGTCCTTACACAATGGTGTTGATTGATGGCATGCCGATAGTAAGTAGCCTGGCAACGGTGTACGGATTATCGGGTATCCCTAACTGTATTGTAGAAAGAATTGAAATAGTAAAGGGCCCGGCTTCTTCACTGTATGGAAGTGAAGCAGTAGGAGGGTTGATCAATATCATCACTAAATCTCCTACAACAGCCCCGATAGTTTCTGCCGATGTAATGGCTACAAGCTGGAAAGAATTTAATGCAGACCTTGGATTTAAATTTAACGCAGGTAAAAACGCATCGGTACTAACCGGCGCCAATTATTTTAAGTATGATAATATAGTCGATATCAATAACGACAACTTTACCGATGTAACCTTACAGGATAGATTCTCTCTTTTTCAAAAATGGAATTTTCAGCGTAAAGAGGGAAGGGCATTGAATCTGGCTGCAAGATATTTTGGTGAAGACCGATGGGGCGGAGATGTGCGTTGGACAAAAGCTTTCAGAGGTGGGGATAGTATTTATGGCGAAAGTATTTATACAAAACGTTGGGAGTTGTTGGGGAATTATCAGTTGCCTACTAAAGAAAAATTAATGCTTTCGTTGAGCTATAATGATCATGATCAGGATAGCCGATACGGTAAAATAATCTATGATGCGGCACAAAGAATTGCTTTTACACAGCTTACCTGGGATAAGACGATCAAACGACACGACCTGTTAGCAGGCGCAGCTTTGCGATATACTTTTTATGATGACAATACTGCGGCTACAGCAATTAATTCAATCAACAAGCCCGACAAAATATGGCTGCCCGGTATTTTTTTGCAGGATGAAATTACATTGTCACATGATCATAAATTTTTAGCCGGATTCAGGTATGACCACAACTCAAGGCATGGTAATATTTTTACCCCACGTATTGCATATAAGTGGAGTATAAACAGTACCAATATTGTAAGATTGAATGCAGGTACAGGTTTCAGGGTAGTTAATTTGTTTACCGAAGATCATGCAGCTTTGACGGGAGCAAGATTTGTAGAAGTTAAAAATGAACTGAAACCAGAAAAAAGTTACAATGCCAATATCAACTACATTAAAAAAATATATGGCCGCAACGGAATGTTTATTGGCATAGAACTAACGGGCTGGTATACCTATTTTAATAACCGTATCATTGCAGACTATGATACAGATCCTAATAAAATAATTTACGATAATATCAATGGTTTTGCAGAAAGTAAAGGAATGAGTGCCAATCTTGATATCAGTTGGAGGAACGGGCTGAAAATATTGGCAGGCGCCACTTACATGCATGTGACCACAACAGAGAATGGCGTTAAAGAACAGCAAATCCTTACAGAAAAATTCACGGGCACATGGGCTGTTTCTTATAAAATAAAAAAGATCGATCTGGCTTTTGACTACACAGGAAATATCTATGGTCCAATGCGTTTACCCTTACTCGGTAAGCTTGATCCAAGGCTGGCTAATTCACCGGTGTGGAGTATACAAAATATACAATTGCTATATTCAGGGTTTAAAAAATGTGAAATATATGGCGGTGTAAAAAATCTATTGAATTTTACACCGGCTAAAAATAATCCATTCATCATAGCTCGTACCGATGACCCCTTTGATAAGCATGTGCAATATGACTCTAATGGGCAAGTGATGGCAACGCCATCCAATCCTTATGCGCTCACTTTTGATCCAACATACATGTTTGCACCCAACCAAGGGATACGAGGTTTTATGGGAGTAAGGTATACTTTAAAATAATTCGATTAGTGCAGCAACAATTCACAAGGTTTAATACCCGTGTGCTTTTTAAAAGCGGTGCTGAAATGAGAGATAGAAGAATACCCGAGCATTGCAGAAACTTCTGTTACACTTAAGCCTTTATCATACAATAAATATTTAGCATGCTCCATCCGTTGGCTTTGGTAAAAATCAAAGATGGTAGTGCCAAACATTTCTTTGAAACCTTTCTTTAAATAACATTCGTTGATGGCAACTTTTCGGCTCAATTCCTTAATGGTTAAGGGTTCGCCGATATGTTGCAGTAAAACTTCTCTTGCTTTGGTGATCTTTTCCCTGTCGGCTTCATTCGCCAAAAATTTGCAGGAGAATACTTCCGCTTTATCACCCAACATACAATCCATGCTGTATAACAACAGGATCTGCGTTTGAGCATTTACAAAGATATTTTCTAAGGTGTCTGTGTAGTTGTGATTCAACAAAGCTTCTATTGCCATTCTTGTTTTACCACACAAAGGCAATTGTTTGCTGAAAGATGTTCTGTGTTCAAAAGCCAGCACATCATCCGAAATGTTCATTTGCTTTTTACCCTTTACAAACTGGGTAAGATAGGAGGGCTTGAAACTAAAGCTCAATACATCCACGCTGGTTACTTTTTCTATACAGGTTTTTGATTCGTTGAATTTACAAAAATCACATTCTGCCTGTTTTTGTTTACAGTAAATATTCCCAGATACACAAAACCTTAGTTCTAAGAAATTAGCATCCGGATTATTCTTTTCGTAATGGTAAACCAACATTCCGGTATCTTCCATATTCCAGTCAGATTGTTGCCTGTACCGTTTAATAGAATAATGAACCGAGCCGGGAACAGCACGATTGATATCCTGCAAAACATCCAATTCATCTAATTTGAACGAATGTTGCGGAGAAACCGGTGATATGTCTTTAGTCAGATACATTGATAAACTTCGATGCAAAGATACGTAAGAATCTCCAAAAAATGCTATGCACCTGTAGGGGGATTGTCACAGTTTGGTAAAAGCTTGACAAACTTTACGTTATGCAATGCGGTGTTTGGTTAATTATCGAGTTGCTTCCAAACAGTGCCATTCCAGCCAAAGAAGTGAGTATCATAATACACGATCGTACCGGCTCCGCCTGAGGGTACCGGTGTAGTGGCATTGTGAACTACGTTGGTGTATTGGGCGCTATTGATTCGGACAGCACCATTAATATCCATTTTTTCTACCGGAGCAATGATGCCTATACCAACATTTACTGCATCTGCTCCCGTTCCTCCAATTACAAAACTATTGCTGGCCGCAACTTTAGCATTATAACCAATAGCTCCGGCATTGGTAAGATCATCAGCTGTGACATCAGTAAAAGCACCGATCAGTGTGTTTTTGCTCCCAGTTACATTAACAGTGCCACTGTTAAATCCCAATGCTGAGTTATAGCTACCTATTGTAGAGTTGAATAAGGATGATAGCCCGGTGGCGCTATTGCCGGTGCCAATAGTATTGTTATAAAGGGCTCTTCCGCCAATTCCTGTGTTAAAATTCCCTTTTGTGTTATAAAACATGGTCCAATCTCCCAGGGCTGTATTTATGGCACCGGAATCGTTTGAAAAGAGCGCTTCATTGCCAATTGCCGTGTTATCTATTCCTGCAATATTGCTGAACAACGCCGCATTTCCGTTGGCCACATTAAAACTTCCTCCTTTATTGCTGTATAATGCTCTTAAACCTATGGCGGTATTTCGTATACCCGTTGTATTATTATGTAGGGCACTATCGCCAGCGATCACATTCGATGAGATATTTCCGCCCCCTTTTCCTATCATTACTCCGTTTATTTTGGCATCGCCGCCGGCTACTTCCAGGAGTGCAGAAGGAATGGTAGTTCCTATACCCACATTTTGGGCGGAGGATATGCCTGCAGATACTAAAAAAGTCATGCTGAATAACAGGGGTTTAAGCCATTTTTTTTTCATTATAAACTGTTTTAGTATACTGCAAAATAAGGATATTTTTTTTGTGGAAATCTTTGGGAAAAAACACTTTCAAATAAGCCGTATTAAATTCCCTAAACCCCTTGATTTTCCTTATATTTGCGTGAATATAGATTTTAATAATAGTAAAGAGAATTTACCTTAATTATGAGTACAGAAATTGAAGAAGTAATAGCTCCGTCAAATGGTAGTTATGGAGCAGACAGTATCCAGGTTTTAGAAGGTTTAGAAGCAGTACGGAAACGTCCTGCAATGTATATCGGAGATATCGGTGTAAAAGGGTTGCATCACCTGGTATATGAAGTGGTAGATAACTCGATCGATGAGGCATTAGCCGGCCATTGTAAAAATATTTCAGTTACCATCAATGAAGACAATTCCATCACGGTAGAAGATGATGGTCGTGGTATACCTACCGCCATGCACACCAAAGAAAAAAAGAGTGCATTAGAGGTGGTAATGACCGTGTTGCATGCCGGTGGTAAATTCGATAAAGATTCTTACAAAGTATCGGGTGGTTTGCATGGTGTGGGGGTAAGTTGCGTAAATGCATTAAGCTCTAAACTGCATGTAACCGTAAACAGAGACGGTAAAAGATTTGAACAGGAGTATGCTATCGGCGTACCTCAATATCCGGTAAGAGAAATAGGTAATTCTGATACACATGGTACCAGGGTGCAGTTCTGGCCTGATTTGACCATCTTCACCTCGGGGGTATACAATCGTGAAATTTTAGAAGGTCGTTTACGTGAGTTATCTTTCTTAAACAGAAAGATAACCATTCATATCAGTGATCTGAGAGAAAAAGATGATGATGGTAAAACATACAGCAAAACTTTTTACAGCGAAGGCGGTATCGTTGAGTTTGTAGAAATGCTGGATAAAAATGCCAATCGTCAAACCTTATTACCTACCGTAATTTATTGCGAAGGAAGAGATGAAGCAACCAATGTTGCAGTGGAAGTGGCGATGTTGTACAACACGGGCTATCAGGAACATCTGTTCAGCTATGTAAATAATATCAACACCATTGAAGGTGGTACGCATGTGGCGGGCTTCCGTCGTTCTATTACCAGGGTATTTAAAAGCTATGGTGAAAAAGAAGGCATGTTTGAAAAAGCCAAAGTAGAAATTGAAGGAGATGATTTCAGAGAAGGATTGAGTGCGATCATTTCTGTGAAAGTACCTGAGCCGCAATTTGAAGGACAAACAAAAACAAAATTAGGTAACAGTGAGGTGATGGGTGTGGTAGATACCACATTAAGCCGTGTATTGACCGCATTTTTGGAAGAAAATCCAAAAGATGCTAAAACCATCATCCAAAAAGTAATATTAGCCGCACAGGCAAGAGCAGCTGCTAAAAAGGCCCGTGAAATGGTACAACGTAAGAGTGTACTTACCGGCGGCGGTTTACCGGGTAAACTGGCAGATTGCAGTGATAAAGATCCACATCGTTGTGAGTTATACCTGGTGGAAGGGGATTCGGCAGGTGGTACGGCCAAGCAAGGCAGAGACAGAAGTTACCAGGCCATTCTTCCTTTACGTGGTAAAATTCTGAACGTAGAAAAAGCAATGGAACATAAGATCTACGACAATGAAGAGATCAGAAATATGTTCACTGCACTGGGTGTAAAAATTGGCACACCGGAAGATCCGAAAGCACTAGATACCTCCAAACTGCGTTATCATAAACTGATCATCATGACGGATGCCGATGTGGATGGTAGTCATATTGCCACATTGATATTGACCTTTATTTTCCGTTATATGCAGGCAATGGTAGAGCAAGGCTTTGTATATATTGCCCAGCCGCCTTTATACCTTGTTAAAAAAGGAAAGGATCAGGATTATGCATGGACAGATGAAGAACGTAAAGCATTGATCGCTAAATTCGGACAAGGTAAGGATGACAGCGTTACAACGCAACGTTATAAAGGTTTGGGTGAAATGAATGCAGAACAATTATGGGAAACTACCATGAACCCTGCTACCAGAACCTTGAAACAAGTTACTATCGAAAGTGCTGCAGAAGCTGACAGAGTATTTAGTATGCTGATGGGTGATGAAGTTCCTCCACGTAGAGAGTTCATCGAAACACATGCGAAATACGCTAAGATCGACGTTTAATTATCTCATTTTATTAGAATGATATAAGGGGGTAACATTTGTTACCCCCTTTTTTATGCGATCAAATCTGGCATAGTATTTTCGGCTGTTTTTATATAAATATCAATGATGGCGCACAGAGATATTTTTTTAGTTATTGGGGTAACTTTTTACTTGTTTGTATATAACCTGTTGTTGCAATTTGAAAACACTCTTCACTATGCAACGCTGATGTTGTTGTTTTCTCCGTTGTTGATCTGTTGGATGGTATATACGGTTTTAAAGCATGGTAAATACAATGGGAAAAAATTAGATAAAGACGAATTTGGTTATCAGGATAAAAGCAAGGCAGACCTTAAGATGTTTTAAGTTGCCTTGATTGCAGGTAAAATGCCGCTTACATTTCAGATGGTGAGAGGATTTTTTTATTTAAAAGAATAGCTATCCACTATTTCATAACCGAGTATTCCTTTGATTGTAACTATTTCAATACTGTCTGCGAGCCTGATATTTACCTTTTCACTATTTGCAAAAACTAATTGTTTGTTGAGGTTTTTATAAGAGACCCTTATAGACTGCGGCTTATTATTTTTACTCCGATTATACATTGCTGATTTTTTTAAAATCGCTAATGTTGTTGTTTGGGTTGTGCCTGCACTTATGTAATAGTTCAATGCCAATATTGAAAAATAGGTGATTGGCGATAGATAAATGAAGTTCATTACACTAATTTCAATAGTTGATTCTTTTGTTGAGTTAAATACTTTTAGTGTGATTGGTAAAATTATCAACGGTATAATTAAAGTTAACGCTCCTAATATCTTCCAGTTAATAAAGGTTTGTCTGTACAGATCGATACCCCAAATGATCAGGGATACCAATATGGCCATAATAATTAACGGAACCCATTTATCTTTAAATTGTTTCATGGTGAATATAGTTGCCGGTTAAATTAAACAGATTTTGAATTACAAAAATTAAACTTTTAAATTGTTTTCAGTAATTGTTTTTCTTCCGGTGAACATTTTCACCTGTGCTTTATGCCGATCTTGTAAGACGGTAATCTGAACAAGTAGTATACGGCCAGATTACTTCTATGTCAGTCTCCCCTAAGTGTTTCGATATTTTTTAAAGAACCAAACCTTTAACAGGTCAGCAGTAATAATATACACAGCAACAATGAACAGCATTGCTCCCAAATTGATCAATGGTAAAGGAGCTAAACCAATATCAACGGCAAATGGTAAGTAGGGTAAAACAAGTGTTAGCACTAATCCCATAACACTTAAGCTGAACAAATATTTTCCCGGTTTGCTTTTGAAGAAATTTTTATGTGTGCGGATGATGAATAAAATAAACAACTCTGTCAGGATAGATTCAATGAACCAGCCGGTTTGAAATGCAGATTCTTTTACTTTTAACACATATAAAAGTGTGAGAAAAGTGATCACATCAAATACAGAACTATGGATGCCGAATATTACCATGTAGTTGCGGATAAATTTCAGGTTCCACTTACCGGGTCGGTTCAATTGCTCCTGGTCAACATTATCAGAAGCAACGGTAAGGTAGGGGAAGTCTGTAATAAAATTCATCAATAAAATTTGTTTGGGCAACATCGGCAAAAACGGCAACAGCAATGAAGCAACAGCCACACTGAACATATTACCAAATGTTGACCCTGTATTAATGAATATATATTTTAAAGTATTGGCAAAAGTTTTTCTGCCCTCTTTAATGCCATCTACCAAAACCATTACACTCTTTTCCATTAATACAAAATCAGCCGCTTCCCTGGCCACGTCTACAGCATTTTCTACAGAGATACCTACATCAGCCGCGTTGATAGCAGCAACATCATTGATGCCATCGCCAATATAAGCAACAGTATATGATTTTCTTAATGCGATAATAATGCGTTCTTTTTGCTGTGGTTCTACTTCTGCAAAAATATGCGTATGTCTTACCTGGTGAATCAATGCTTCAGGGCTGGTCTTTAAAACCTGCTCACCGGTAAGGATCGTCGGATTTACAATACCGATCTTCAGCGCTATAGATCGGGCAACATTTTTATTATCACCCGTAATTATTTTTAAACCAACATGTAATTTATGCAGTTCATTGATGGTTTCGGGCATACCTTCTTTTACAGGGTCTTGCAATAAAATGAAGCCGGCAAATATCATAGCTGTTTCATCGGTAATGCTGATACTGTCGTTGGTCATCGTTTTGTAACAAATGGCAATTGCCCGGAGCCCGTCTATACCAAATAGCTCAAATCTTTTTGCAACGGCTGCTTTGTGTAATTCAATGTCTTCAATGTTATCATTACCAGATCGTATTGAAGAACAGATCTCTATTATCTGATCAAAAGCCCCCTTGGTGATCAGTAATTTTTCGTTGCCGGTTTTAACGGCTATGCTCAATCTCTTTCGGAGAAAGTCATAGGGGATCTCCCCGATCTTTTCAGGCGTGGTGGTGGAGGTTATTTTTAATTGCTTCAATGCTTCATCAATCGGGTTGGCGTATCCGCTTTCGAATGTTGCATTCCAAAAAGCAAGTTGTTTTACATTTTCATTTTCTTGTCCGAAACCATCGGTGATGCCGGTAATGTTGATACTTCCTTCTGTAATGGTTCCGGTTTTGTCGGTACATAATAAATTTACTTCTCCAAGATTTTGAATAGAGGATAATTTTTTTACGATCACTTTTTTCTCCAACAGTCTTTTTGCGCCGGCACTCATGGCAATAGTAGTAATGGCGGGCAATAATTCGGGAGCCATACCTATAGCCAATGCCAGTGCAAACAGTGCAGACTCTATAGGGCTTTTGTGGTTGACCAGGTTAATGACCAAGATAAAAACAGAAAGCACCAGGGTGATCTTCATCAGAAAAAAACCAAAGTCTTTGATGCCTTTTTCAAAAGTGGTTTCTACTGTTTTGGATGCACTTTGAGCAATGCTGCCAAAAATTGTATTGTCGCCTGTTTGAATCACCAATGCTTTTGCATTGCCGCTTACAATATTTGTTCCTTCCCAGAGGCAATTGGTTCTTTTTGAGAGTTCAGTGTTCTCATCCAGTATACCAACTTGTTTTCTTACCGGATAAGACTCACCCGTTAAACTGGCCTCATTGGCATGCAGCTCATTGCTCTCTATCAGTAAACAATCGGCGGGTATCATATCGCCTGCTTTGAATACAAGCACATCGCCGGTTACTATTTTTGAAGAATTGATCTCAATCGTTTGGCCATCTCTTATAACATTAGTTTTTAAAGATATCAGCGATTGCAGTTTCTCCACAACTCTGCCTGCATTTCTCTCCTGGAAAAAGCTGAGTAAGCCGGTAGAAAGAACGATGAACAGTATGATAAAGACATCGGAAGTATCACCAAGGAATGCAGACAGAATTACTGCGCCAATCAGCAAAAGCATTAAAGGGCTTTTAAATTGCCCGATAAATAATTTTATATCTTTTGATAAATGCGATTGCGGTTTTGTGTGATTGCCCGATCTGAGTAGTGTGGCTTCAGCGGTTGTTTGAGATATACCTTTTTCAGTACTATTTAATTGTTTGAACCAATAGCCGGTATCAAATTGCCAGAATTTATTTTCGGTAGTAGCCTGCATAAGGTTGGTTGTTTATTTTGTTTACCTTTTCCTGATGCGTACAAAGTGGTTAACTTGTGTTGATTGTTGCAATGATCTATTACAACCAAGTTATAAAATAAAAAGAACAAGTTGGTAATTTCTTTCGGGCAATGTTCTCTTATGCTGTTACAAACTAAGGGGAGCTACTGTTGTTGAAAAAACTACCCCGGAGTAGGTATCTGTTCTTCCAGCATTTTATTATTCAATTTATCGTAGTACGTGCAGGTCATCAGATCCATATCTACCGTCCATTTTTCAACGCCGGTTTGTGCAGAGTGATTACAAAATGCTGCATAATCTGTTTGGCCCCGTTGATGGCTTTTTAAATAATGTTTGAAACGCTCTTTATCACTGATGTTGGCTATTTTTAATGCAGCATACTTGCGTTTGGTTTTAACTTGATAATCGTTGTCGCCCAAAAAAACGGTGTGCCCGTCTCTCACATATGTGTGGTATTTTTTAACGCCTAATTTTTTAATTTCCTGTATATATAAGGGAAAATCGGCTCCACTCTTAACTTTAGAATGTGCTTCTTTAATTGATGCCAGTTCAAACATTATGTACTCGTTTTTATTTCAACAAAGGTAGAGAATTTCTTAACGGTCAATTTGGTTACAATTTTTCATAGTGAAGTGCAATTACACCACACGGAAAAGTTTTAGATTCTACCAGTTTTAATTTAGTGGTTTCGGTTACATTTTTAAATAGCGGCATCCCTTTTCCTAATATAATAGGATTTACAAAAAGCCAGAACTCATCGATCAGTCCTTCATTTAATAAGGACTGCGAAGCACTTGGACTGCCGAATATTAAAATATTTTTTCCTTCCCGGTTTTTTATTTTATTAATGTTGTCTGTAAGTTGGTTGCTGATAATTGTAGTGTTGGTAAGCCCGGCCTCAGTAATTGTTGTTGATAATACAACTTTTGAAACTTTGTTGTACCAGGTTGAGTGCTCAATGTCGTGTTTGCTTGCGTTTGGTTTTTCGCCTGCTGTTGGCCAATAACTTTGCATCATTTCATACGTTACCCGTCCATAGAGTGCGGTGTCTGCCTGGGCTGTCATTGTAGCAACAAAGTCAAACAGATCAGTATCTAATTTAACCCAACTCAGTTCTCCGTTAGGTCCTGCAACAAAACCATCAAGTGTTGTGTGCATAAAGAAAATTAACTTTCTCATTTAGTATAATTTTTACTGTATAATTTTTTGTTTGTTAATGTTTGCAAGGGTGTTAAACTGCCATTGCAAGCAAACCCACGTTACCGGTAAGTACCATTATTATTTGTTTTTTAATTCTAACAGTAAGTCCTGCCAATATTTTTTTGTCAATACACCAACATAAAACCGTCCTGATACTATAAAGTGAATGAATAACCAAAGTAAAAAAATTGCTTGTCCGTAAAATATAGGAATTTGTGAGTCTTCGCTTTTCCCAATTCTAAATGTTGTTGTTGATATGGCCGGGCTAAATGAAAGTAAACTGAACATTCCAATCAGAAGTGTTACCCCTAAAGCAACAACACCTACCGTATGATTTTTGAAAAGTAAAAAATAATTGATTGGCAAAAAAATAAGACCGACGATATGCTGCCATGAAAATATTGTATCAGTTGTTGAAACTGTCCAAATTAAATTGATGGCAGAGATTGTCAAAATAATGAGTGGAATAAAGTCTAAATAGTATTTTATTTTTTCTTTTGTCAAGGGGTAGTTATTTTAAGTTGTTTGCGAATCTTTGCCTTGGTTCGTGCCCTCAAGAATCATTCGCTAAGTTAAAACTCCATAATCATATCTTTCAAAAAATAAAATCATTTTTATCCTGTTCAAAGTATTGGGCAGATGGATATATATAATCACAGGGAGCATCTAATTTAAAAAATGTATCTAAATTTGAAATAGGAACACCGATAAAGGTAGAAAAGAAATGACAGGACTATTCCAACGATTAGCAATATGGGCTGCAATAATAACAATTATAGTGGCAATTATTGGATGGATTGCAGGTATCGTAAATATGTGGCCATTCTATAGGATAATGGTTATTATAATATTTTCTCTTTCTATTATTGCAATAATATTAGGGTATGTTGAAAAAGACAAAAAATAATTTATCTATTTTTTTAATCATAATGGTCTAACAGGTATAATAGTTATCTGAGGACACGAGCCAAGGCGAGGACTTATAAATAATAATCTTTTTCAACTTCCCATGTAAAGGGTTCAATAAAAGTAGTGAGCTTTTTTAACTTTGTTATTTTAAAACTCCTCCATTTAACTTTTGATTTATCTGACGAAACATTGCCGACTTCGATCTTGACTTTTTTTGTAAGGAAGTTATAGCTTCTGTTTTCCATTTCTCCGGTATTGCGCTGAATAGCATTGCAATCGGCACCAATGAGGATAAATTGATTGCCTTGATACCGGAATTTGTATGAATTATTGGATGCTCCCCAACCACCCATATTCATGAAAATTTGGAAATCTATTTTTAAAACTTGATGTGAAATTGAAATTCCCTGGTAAGGTTCTTCCATATATGGGTCGTCATGGCTTAGAATGAATGTATTGCTTTGTGCAACAAAATCATATTGCTTTGAAGAGGCATTATAAAAGGAAATGATCAATATCCTGGGTTGAGATAAAATCGTATCTGAGTAATTTTCAGATTGCTTTACCAGCGTGATGGTGTCTTTATATTTTATCACAAGGCATAGATCATTCATGTGGTCATTATTGAGGTCGCCTTTGGCAGAGTCTAACAGCACCCAGTTTTTGGGAATAAGATCCGCTATATTTTTTCCGTGTGACGCAATAATGGGATAACTAAAATTTTGTCCGAAACCAGGACAGAAACAATGGAGGAATACTATTGTTAAAAGTTGTTTCATTAGATGGTACTTAACATTTGCATTTATACTATTACCCAAAAACAATCTACAAAATTTGTATTGTTATTGTGTCAATGCAATTTATTGGTTTTTTGTATAAATAAGGGCAGTCTGTAAAAACCTGCACATTACATTAAGAAGATCATGGAGTATGTTTTCCTGCAACATGATCCCCCGGTGAAGCCCTTCAACTTTTGTTCTTTCGTGCAAGCATCTCGTTATATTCATCAATAAGGCCATTCAGCGATGCAACCACCGTAACAAAAGGCTCAGCATCCGTATTAATTATATAATGAGCATTTATAGCATCCCGTAATTTATAATAAGCACTGTTTGCCTGAAGGCGTTTTTCTTTAAAACTAGCCGGATTTTTATTGCTCTGTTCTATGGCACGTTGCAGGTATTTATCTGCAAAACTATTATTGGCATTTTCCAGGTCTGTTTGCCAGGAGCCGAGGTTGAGTGCTGCTATTGCTGCTGAAAGTTCGGGGACATTCTTCCAGTCTTCAATAATATTGCGGATGCTGGCTGTTTCGCTTTGGTAGTTATCGGCAACAACATTGCCAAACAAAGCAAGGTGCGAAACTAAAACAGTGGCATGGTGTTCTATAACAGGGTTTTGGCTATGAGTGTAGCCTCGTGCTATAGCCGAAATACCTCTCAAAGCCTTGCCACGCAGCAGGTCGAAATTTTCGAGTTCAGCCGTAATAGTACTGGCGGTTGGTATTTTGAACAGTGCTTCCAGCTCGCTGCCTGCCAATACCAATGCATTGTATTCCTTTTCTACCTGTAAGGTGGCGGGGTTGTTTTGATGAACGATGTTTATGGTGTCCTGAAAAAATTGAGCGCATTCGGTATTGCGAAGATTATATAGTGGTATACCCTTGATCATATATTATTATGGATTAACTGCTGTTTGAAAATAAAAGATCGTATCCGCTTGTAGCGGATATGTTACTTTAGGTTAAAAGAAGCTTTCCGCCATTAGCGGATGTGTTGCTTTGAGTTGTGGGAAGCTTTCCGCTATAGGCGGATATGTTGCTTTGAGTTGTGGGAAGCTTTCCGCCATTAGCGGATGTGTTGCTTTGGGTTGTGGGAAGCTTTCCGCTATAGGCGGATGTGTTGCTTTGAGTTGTGGGAAGCTTTCCGCTATAGGCGGATGTGTTGCTTTGGGTTGTGGGAAGCTTTCCGCTATAAGCGGATGTGTTGCTTTGAGTTGTGGGAAGCTTTCCGCTATAGGCGGATGTGTTGCTTTGAGTTGTGGGAAGCTTTCCGCTATAGGCGGATGTGTTGCTTTGAGTTGCAGGAAGCTTTCTACCTGATAAAACTTCCTCCTCCGGTAACAGAGCGGTAAAGCACCGGGTGTTTACAGGTAACGAAGGGATTAAAAAAGACATACTGTTAGATTTTAATTGTTTTACAATAAAAATTTGAACAGGATGAGGTTTAATGATTTGTAATGGTACTGTCCCGGTGGGGTTTCTACAATGGGTACTTATAGTTAAAAAACGTTTCTGTGGAATTCCCGCCGGGACGTAACTATGTATTCTTTGGTAATATTAAATTCCATGAGTGTTTAGAACCTTTCCTTTATCTCGAAACTACTATTGATTGATCTTTAAATTTTCTGCCAGCCATTCATCTATCTTTCCTTCTTCATCACTTTTGATCAGCTTTTCCATTTTCTTATCTCTTTTAATTCCTTTGCCGGTTTTGTAAACGGCTATCATATCACGTAAAGCAGCTCTGTGCTTTGCTCTCATATCTTTGGAGTAATTATTTTCAAGAACATATCTTGCTGAGGCAGACATATACAATACCAACATGCCCTCATTCTTTTTCTCAAAATCCATAATGGTTGGATTGATCTCAACATTTACAGTAGGGCTTCCGTTGATCCATGTCAAAAGAAATGCAGCTACCATTTTTCGTTTATCGGTTTGCTCATTCAATGGCGTTTCTTTCAGCCATTTTGCGCCATCTATAACATCTTTTTCAAATTTGGTATAATCCGCTGCCGTTTTAAATTCATAGTGTTGCGGTACTTCAAAATTCTGGCCATAAAGGGTATTGCTCAAAATGCTCATAATAAGCATACATACTAAGGTGCTTTTTTTCATACTGTATTGTTTTAACTGTTAGGTATTTTGGATTGTTTGGTGGTGGTTGTTTTATGTAGTTGGTGAGTTTTTTCGAACAACGAACGTTTGTCCGATCCTGTCGTGAAGTGTTCGTCGTTTTGAATCACTGAACAGGAATATGATATCGGTAATATAAACGATTGAAATAGCCACTGAATAAAAATTCATATCAATGATACTGCTTGAAAGTTTGGAGTATCCATCTAAAGAGCGGGTTGTTGCAAACTCCGGCATCTGAAAGACAAGATATGCTACGATCAATGAATATATTCCGGGCAATATGTGAAAGATATTTCTCATCAGGGAATGGCTAAGTTGTATTTTTTGAAATTCATAATTCAGCACAGAAATTTTCATCGCCATCTTTCCTACTGTTGCGCCATATTTAAATTCTAAGAGCGGTTTGTATACTATACCGATAATGCCAACAATGAACATGAGCGGCAGGCTTTTCCAATAATTATTATTAAACATATTTAGAATAACGATCGGACTTAGCACAAGCATATCAATTACACTGCCCCAAACACGTTGCATAAATGTGGCGTATATATGATCAGGATACTCAAAGTCTTCTAAAAAATTCTGCTCATTTCCATTCATAAAAATTCATTTTGTTGTGTTAGTTATATCAATCGAAGATAAAAGATTACCGCCAACTAATGAAGCGTTGCGAAATAAAGTAGTAGGTAAGTTTTAAAATTGATCCACTACTCAAAATAATGGCTGTGGCGGGAAGCTTGATTTCTCCGTTTTTGTTTGTGAGGATATGAGCCAAACTGAAGTGGCTTAAACGTTAAGCCGTTTATCAAACAAAAAAAATGAGGTAAATTACATTGTGTATTTTTATCCCGGGTATAAAGCGTAAACCAAAATTTTGCTCTGTGACAGTAACCGAAAAAAATAATGATTTATTGATCGGGAATTTGTTTTCTGCGATAAGCAGTTATGGCAAAGCTAAATTTGGTATTCATCTCTTTCTTATCTTCAATTGTATCATCATTGCATCAAATTGCTTTTCGCAATCAAGAGATTTTTTTGTTCGTCATGGCAACAATATTGCATCGGTTACTTGTGGTGAGATGATTTTTGCGCCACTTACCACCGCAGAAAACAGAACAACAAAAGGAGCCGGTGCTGTATGGATAAAAAAACCAATTGACCTCCGGCAGCCTTTTGATATAAGTTTTGTAACGGAATTTAATTCACTGATCGGAACTGACGGAGGCGCTTTTGTTTTAACAGCAGATTCGGCAAGCGTAGGGAACAGTAATGACGGACTTGGTTTTGAGGGTATCAACAAATCTGTTGCAGTAACATTCGATCCTGTGATAAACAGCGAAGACAATGATCCTTCATTTGTACATATTGCCATCCAGGCCAATGGAGATGTGAATCATAGTAGCATTAATAATCTTGCCGGCCCGGTTTCTTTTGAAAGCCTGTATCAAAATATTTCAGGAGTAAGACGCTTTAGTCATATTATAAAGATCAGTTGGGATCCGGTGGCAAGATCACTGACTGCTTACATAGAAGGCGTAAAGTATGTTTCTGCTCAATATGATCTTATTCAAAAAATATTTGATGGTAACCCAAATGTTTATTTTGGATTTACTGCCTCCAATACGCAGTTGCAATATTTTCCACCCCGGGCCGAGATAGAATTTGGTTATATCCGTTTTTCTTTTGGCACCGTTGTTCCAAAATATAGCGCATCTCCCGAACCCGATACTTGTTTTGGTAAGCCCATTACTTTTTCAGACAACTCTACTTATTTTTCAGAAAATATTTATAGTAATACAGATCAATTCAAGTGGTATTGGGATTTTGGTGATGGCACAAAGTTCAATGGAAAAGATCCGCCGCCTCATTATTACCCCGGCCCCGGATCATACAAATTTCAATATACAGTTACCAATCAGATAGGGTGCACTTCCGATACTTTTCATAGACTGATCACACTTGGCTCTCCGCCTGTTGCAGATTTCAGCAATACACCGGCCTGTTCCAATTCGGTAACGAGTTTTTTAGATATGTCTACCTCTATGGTAGGGGCGCCGGTGGTATGGGAATGGGATTTTGATAATAATGGGATGAAGGGAAATAAGATGAATGACAATACTGTTTACAGCCGGTCAGGAACAAGAGCTGTTTCGGTTAAGATCCGTACAGAATATGGTTGTGAAGCAACCATTACTAAAACCATTACTGTTGCCGAAAGGCCTTCTGTAAATTTCAGTTATCAGAAAGATTGCGAAGGAAATGTTCAATTCACTTCATTGGTTCAAAACAATCTGCCAATTGATGCATGGCACTGGGATTTTAATGATCATACCGGTTCTTTTGATAAAGACCCATCGCATTTCTTCTTCAGGAACGGTATTTATCAAACAGCATTATTTGCAGTATCTGATAAGGGTTGTGTATCTGACACCATCACAAAACCGATCCTTATTAATAAGATCTATCCATTTGCAGGAAATGATACGATCATAGCTGTAGGTCAGCCATTTCAATTACATGCGTTGGGTGGGGGCACTTATTCATGGTCTCCTTCAGAAGGATTAAGTAATGTTGCCATAGCAGATCCTGTGGTAAAACTCGATCATGATCAGGCCTATTATCTTACAATAACAAACAGTGCTGGTTGTATCGCATCAGATACCATCCGTATAAAAGTGTATGATAGTGTTGCCGTTTATGTTCCCAATGCATTCACCCCTAATCATGACGGATTGAATGATGTTTTACATGCTATTGCTCCGGGGTATACGGTAAACTATTTTGCGGTATACGACCGTCATGGAAAACTTGTTTTCCAGACGCATGATGCCAATGCTGGCTGGGATGGAAATTTTAATGGCACTCCTCAATACGAAGGTGCTTATGTATGGTTGGTAAAAGCTACTAACTATCGAGGCTATAGTGTAGTGAAAAAAGGGAGTGTAATATTGGTGCGGTAGGTTTGTTGGGGGATGAATGAGGCTGAACGCTTTTTAATTTGTCGGTTTATTTATGTGGAAACCTCGACGGGACAATACCACTTGCAACAATATTTTTGTTTTACACGGCCTTACTCTTACCTTAAGTCTTCATTCATATTCAAGACAAAAGCTAAAACTGTTGATAGCACATAAATTATATAAAGAATGTAAGGAACCTTCTCAAAAATTAAGTTTTTATTGATTAGTGAAATAATAGAAAGTAGTAAGAAAAACAGAAAAGTATACAAAGCGAAATTCCAAAAATGACTTTGAGAGATTATTGTAAAAAGTCTTGTATGAAAGGCATCGTCGATTACATTTAGAATTAGACAGACAAATACTATTAAATATACTATTCCGTTAAATCTTTTTATTTTCTGAATATAATTCACTTAAAATTATTTAGTTTGTCCCGGCGGGGTTTTCACAATTGATACTTCAAATTAAACACATTTCTGTGAAACCATGCCGTTGAATACTTGGCTAATGGTTCCTGTTGGCCGGAGGCCAGACAGGGGCCATCTAATTAAGAAAATGTTTTTACATTCGAAATAGGAACACCGACAACGGCACAAAAACCTGATGTTAGCTGTTGTTTTGTTTACCGTTTGGACTTTTGTTTCCAAAAATAATTTTCTTTTAAGCTGTCTGTTTCTAAAAAGCTATATTGATTAAAGTAAAATTTCCGTACAGCTTTTTTTAAATCTGCAATGTTATGGTAGCTGCCACCCATTTGTACAGCATTCGGTGTCCCTTCTTGTAAATGCCAATAAACACTGTCTTTCTCGTCCGCAGATAGATATGCTGGGTCTAAGTCATTGCCTAAATGATTTGGTTCAAATTGTTCTGCATAAACAACAAAGATTTCTCTGCCTGATTGTGAATATATTATTGTGTCAATAAACGCAGAAACAACTTTGATCCCACCTGTCTCTCTGTTTCTTAATGCGATGAGAGAGTCAATTTGTACTGCAATGCGTAAACTGTCCGCTACAAAAATATTTTGGCTGAAGGGTCTTGGATACTTTGCAGTTAAGTCTGGCGTCCGATTGTAATTAATATGATGAACAAGTCCCTCTGTTGCCATAATTGTCATTGGAAGTCCAAGAAGTAAGAATAGAAAAGTGTCTGCGTATTTTTTGATTTGTCGAATATGAAAAAGAATTATTGTCAAAGAGACAAGAAATAGAATGAGGGAAGTGTAACCAAGCCCGTCAAAAAAATCACCAAGTCCGCTGCCCCCATGACCTGTAAACAATTTGTAAATGGAATACAAAAGTCCAAGTCCTAAAATTGTCACTAAAAATTTTGTAGAGAGTTTCATATTCGAGGGTTAAAATAACAGCTAACGTGCCGGGGCTTAGCGAAGTTGGGGATTTTATAACTGTCCGCCCGGAACCGATGCTGAATTTATAATTAAAAATTTGAAGTTGCGTACAACTGCCCGGTGATGTTGTGTCGGCCCGGAACCAATGATGATAATGATAAAATGTTGAAGCTAAGATTGTCCAGCCCCAATTTTGCTAAACAACATGTTGTATGCCGTTTTTATAGTTCCGATTTTACTAATTCATAAATCTGTTTGATTCGTTTCATACTTTCCTGTGTTAGCCAAATTGCTGAAACATTTATGTCATCAAAATGAAAGTCAACCCATGTCTGAACTGTTACTGTTTGTGATGACGATGGTACTGGCATTTGTGTATTGGGGTCTACAGGAACACCGCCAATGAAAACACCAGGACCAAAACGAACGCCTGAAGGATTCCAATTAACATTTCCGCCTCCTTTTATTTCTACATTAACTCTCTTGGTTTCTTGTCGTGTTTGCGGGACTAAATTGTCATGTTTGTTTTCATTATTTAACTTGTTGAACTGTGTCAACCATTGATTTTCTGCTTTAATATAAGGTTGTTCCTGTTCTAAAATGTCATACACTTTCTTATTGTTTATATCCAACTCTGGGTAAGACTTTTTCATAACACCTTCAAACGAGTTCTTGTCAGACCTAATAGGGAAATAAAGAATATCACCTTTATTGGCTCTTGGACAATACTTATCTACAATATCGTGAGCAATGTAATCAAGTACGGAACGAAGATTTCCAAAAAAGTCTTTTATGTCTATTCGTAAGTCCGCATGAATCGTTTGACTATGAAGTGATTTTTCATACTCTTCGATTATTTTCGGCAGAGCTTTTTCTGCTCTTGCAAGCAATGCTTCTATGTCTGATTTTCTACTCATAAAGTGTCTGTTTAAAATGGCATACAACGACCAGGTATTACCGAAGGTTTGGAATTAGTATTCCGTCAGCCCCGGTACAAATGCCGATTTGAATTATTTTGTTGAAGATAACAACTACCGTCGATTGTTGCTGTGTCTGCCCGAACCGAAGATGAATAGCGCACAAACTGCACATTGTTATTCCGTCTGCCAAACTTTTGGTAATGCCAATGTTATGCGTAGTTTATATTTTCTTTAATATCTCAAACATTTTAAAATCCAAACGATAAAGACAGTCTTTCCCTACTATTTTCTCTCGAATCATATCTTTTATGTCGGAGTCATTTAAACTTATTACAAGCACATCCTTTCTAATCAATTCGATTATTTCTTGAAATGAATATTCGTCAACTCCTTTTCTAGATAACAATATAATTGCACTCCCAGTTTGTTTTTTTGTGTATTTGGTGGAATTAAATACTGTATTTGCTTTTATATTATCTGAGTAATTTTTGAATTCAATTGTAATTATTCTAGCATTATATGCTGTATATATTTTAGACCAAAAAGATGTTGTATGTTTAAAGTTATTATGTACAATTAAATCTCGTCTGTGGTTCTTTAGTTGTGTTTCAACTTGAATATCATAGGTATAATTTACAAAATGCTCTGAAAACAGAAACTCAAAAATTTCTATACATATATCTTCATAGTCAGACCAATGCTTCTCGCCCGTTTCACATTTGGCAAGTCGTTCAATCAGGGCTTCCCCTTTATTTAATGCTTCAATCTGCTTATTGTTTACTTTGAAAGTAGCAAGCATAGATTTTACATACCAACTGAAAACTTTAGAGTTATCTACTTTAAATTGCTCTTCGATAATTTCATTGACATAAACTATATCAAACCCGTTGTTTTGAAATAAGACTTCAATAGTTTTTTCAGCTCGTGTAGAAAAGACAACCAATTTATAGTGCTTATGCCAATTCTTTAACTCTAAATATTTTTTTTCTTCCGCAAGAATTCTGTTGATATACTCATCCATTGAATCAAGGTCTGACGTATACTGATGAAGCACTAGTAAAACGTAATGATCTGACCCTTTCCAACCTGTAAGTAGATTTAGATTTTCTGATTTAGAACTACTAAATAATTTGAAGCCCTTAATATTATAAAAAAACCTCACCAACTCATTAATTTCATAATTATTTGCATTAGAAATATAAATGTTCTTCAATTCATGGTGTATGGCAACCTGTCCAAATACAGATTCGGTTATTGATTCCAAATTGTCATTTTTATATTCATAACCAGTTACATAAAAACTTAATGGCTTTTCTGAAATTTCCTCAAGATTAAATCCATAAGATGGTACAAAGTCGTAAAATTTATGTTCTATTGTGATTGAACCATCTCCATTAGGTGATGGATATGTATGAATTCTGATTTCATAATCATCAGAGGAAATTGCGTCGGTTATATAGACTTGAATGCGTTTATTATAGAACTGAAAATTGTCAGCTAAAAAACTGTAGTTTGCGAAAATATAGCTCTTATATAGTTCAAGTTTATGATTAAATATTGTTTCTATATGCTTATACTGCTCACTTGTTGGTTTAGCTTTCTTCTTGCTATTTTTCTTTTGTTTAATCAAAAATGTATGTTGCTGATCGTCCTTTTGTTGAACGGTTGCAAAATCTAAATTGGGTAGTAAAAAACTATCTTGGGTTGTTTTAATTATCATTTTTAGCGCAGTCAATTCAGATATAGAAAGGTTTAATAGCGCATGGTTAATTTTATAAGAGTAGTATCCCAACTCTCCGCCGTAATGTAACCGAGTTACCCAAAGACACTCTGATAACTCATATCGAAGTTCGTTGCAAAGAAGGATTTTATCATTAATTAAGTCGGAAGATTTATCGTTGGAAATTAAGTCATAAAAGTGGCTTGTAAATGACAATCCAATTAAATTGAAATTTTTAATCCGAGTGACAAGATTAAAGATTTCCGCTTTTGTGTCGAAAAAAAGTCGCCATTCATCAGATTGAATTTTTGTCATTTTTGAAAACAATTCAAGCAACTCTTCATAATATATTCTAGTTGTTGTCATAGTGCTGTTAATCCTAATTACGCATAACACATAAATATATGATATTCCTCACCACTCTCAAAAAATGTACTAAGTTAAAAATCAGTCTTTTAGTTGTATACATTTTGTATTGTTTATAGCATCAATGACATTTTTATCACTAATATATCTTTCCAACAATAAAGGGGTTGCAGGCAGTAAAACGGTAACAATTATGGATGATAGTTATTCATCTGCTGAAGGGCTGAGGGATGGAAGCGGTAGCCCGGATCCCAACGTAAGTTGGGAGAGGACTACAAGCGAACAGCCCTTACCAATGCCCGTTATTGGTATCAGGCGCACAGCCCCCGGAATTGTATTATGGATCATTCAATCCCCAATTCCGCCGCAACTGTGGGAAACTATCGGTGTTTCGTGACTATCATTTTTTTGGCAAAACCAATAATTTTAGTAGCTTGTACTATGAAGCATGGCTTCACCCCATATTTACTAACCATAAATTATAAAAAAAATGAGTAAAATGTTAACAGCTTATTGCATGAAAACAAAAGAGAAAAATGTTCCAATGCAAGATGCGGTGATAACCAAAACATCCCGTGGAGGGTATATGGCCCAGGGACATGATGGTAAAGGGAATAAAATGACCACCATGCTTGCTGAAGCAAAAGCCCTTGAAGCCGTTAAAGACGGTGTTGCTAAAAAAGCTTGGTAATATGAAGAACGAATTAAATAAAAAAGCTGCTTGATAAAAGCAGCTTTTTTATTACGTATAGCTTTTGCCGGCTTACCACACGTTCTTAGGACAGGTATCGCCTGAATAATTATTACCCAGGATAAAGCCTACCAATATCTCATGTGTACCACTGCTTACCGTATGAATGGCTGTTGTAGAATAATCGTATGAATAAGATACAGTGAACCGGTTCAATATATTCAAGCCTGCCATTGCAGCAAATCCGTATTTAGAACGGTAGCTTCCTCCCAGCCAAAACAGGTCTCTATACTGAAACTTTCCATTCAGGTCTATCTGTAAAGGAACGGGAGATACTTTTTTTACCATGATGGAAGGAATGACATTGATGTCTTCATTCAACAAAATGCGATACCCGGCAGTGGCAAAAATATGAGGAACCAGTTTTCCCCTGGTAACTGTGGTCACTGTTTCATCCGAAAAATCGATCTTGTGTGGGATCAATTGATTGGCAGCCAGTCCTACAAAATATTTATCAGAGTATAACCACAAACCTGCATTCATATCCATTTGTGTTTTGCCTAATTCTCCGCTGGTGTATACCGATGGATCGACAGGATAATCGGGGCCAAAAAACAGTTTGCTCGAATTCAATGACAATTTACTTACCCCTAAACCAATGCCTGCTGATAAATTTGTTTTGGCATTGATACCTAAATGATACGCATATGTACCCATTGCCGAAAAATTATTGAATGGTCCGGCATCGTCATTAATTATCTGCAACCCGATACCATGGTGAGGCGCTGATGCTACATAATCATCCCAGTATTGCTGACCGATAGGGTTTTCTCCATACATATCAAACTGCGTAGTAGCATTGGTCTTGTAATCTTTTTTCCCGATCGGCCCCTGGATGGTAAAGTACGTGGTTACCGGTGCATCCCTGATGCCTGTCCATTGATGACGATGGCTGAACTTTACATCAGTATAATTCTCTATACCCGATAATGCCGGATTGAGTATATAATTATTCAGGATGTATTGGGTGTAATGAGGCTTCTGCTGAGCATACAAACTATTTGCTGCAATCATTACAAAAAGAAATAAAGCAATCCGTTTCATTTGAATATTTTTAAATCAACAAGTTTTTATCTAACTACTGAAATAGTACCGGTCATTGGTTTTTTGTCAGACCTTAATTTAATGATCCAGTAATAAGGGCCAATAGGTACCGGTTGGCCTTTATATTTTCCGTCCCATTGAACAGGATAACCAACAGAGCCGAAAATAAATTGCCCGTACCTGTTGAATACATCCACCGTAGCATTCGGGTAATCTTCTATGTTAGTGATCTTCCAGGTATCATTTATGCCGTCATTGTTAGGAGAAAAAACATTCGGTATAATGACCTCTTTCAGGATCTTAACGGTTACATCATCTGTTGCTGTACAACCTTCGATTGATTTTACTGTGATGGTATAGATCTGATCTGTGATGGGTGATACTAACGGTGTAGGAGAGGTTCTGTTTGTAATGGTGCTGTTTGGTGTCCATACAATTGAAACATTATTACCAGTGGCAACTCCGTCAAGTTGAACCGTTTCTCCCAAAGAAATTTGTTTGTCGGGTCCTGCATATGCAGTTGGTGTTTGTGGTTGTGGGTTGATATTTCCTATAGCAGCAGGAGAGATACAACCGGCTGTGTTTTTTGCAGTGATACTATATGCAGATCCGGCGATAACACCATTGAAGATCCCTGACGCATTAGAGTAATCAGCACCATCATCACTGAAAGTTAAACCGGCGGTGCTGGAGGTAACTGTAATAATTCCTGTAGCGTTGGTACAGGTTGGCTGTGTGATGGCTACTGTTGGTTTTGCAGGTGTTTGCGGTTGCAGGTTAATGGCACCTGTTTTAGGAGCAGAAGTACAACCCAGGTTGTTTCTTGCTGTAATGCTATAGTTGCTTCCTGCTGCTATGCCTGTGAAGATGCCGTTTGTATTTGTGTAATTGATTCCGTCATTGCTGAAAGTTAAACCAGCAGTGCCCGAAGTAACTGAAATAGTAGCAGTGGCAACTGTACAATTTGGCTCTGTAATATTTACTTGCGGTTGAGCAGGAGAGCCCGGCACACTACCAATGCTTCCGGTTGTTGCTGCTGAAATACAGCCCGCCGTATTTTTTGATGTGATGCTGTAACTGCTGCCCGGTGCCAGGCCAGCAAATACACCTGTTGTGTTGGTATAATTGATTCCGTCGTTACTAAATGTCAATCCTGTTTTAGACGATGTAACAGTAACAGTACCGGTAGGTGTTGCACAGGTTGGTTCTGTAACATTGACTGTGATAACTCCCGGAACGGCATTTAATGTAATTGTTGTTGTACTGCTTTTTGCCAGCATACAACCCGAAGCCGCTACGCTGTATTTTACAGTGTATACATTGGCTGAGCTACTTGCTACATTGATAGCACCGGTAGATGGATCAATACTTAATCCGGATGGAGTAGCAGAATAAACACCTCCTGATGTAAACCCTGCAGCAGTGTTTAAAGTAGGGTTGGTTCCGTTCAAACAAACAGCTGCTGGTGTATAACTGAAATCTGTAACAGGTGTTGTTGTTGGATTGATGGTAATGGAAGCAGCATGATTGCCGGCAGCCAGGCAACCATTGGCAGCGATATCATAATTGATCGTATATGTATTCGGCGTGCTGGCTGTTACATCAATTACTCCTGTAGAAGCATTGATGCTTAATCCTGCTGTTGAAGAGAAGACACCTCCGTAGGTGAATCCTGCTTCTGTAACAGGCGATGCAGTTATTGCATTAGAACAGATCGGTGTGGTATAACTGAAAATTGTTTTCGGAGTAATGTTTGTGGCGATGGTCACTACAGCCGATCCGCTAAGAGCCTGAGAGCAATTAGGTGTACCGTTTGTTTGCACACTTACCAGGTCATAAGTAGTTGTGGAGGTTAACGGTGCTGTAGTAAGTGTTGCAGAGCCTGCACCATTTAATACTATTGTTTGATTGGCACCTCCATTGATCGTATAAGTTACAGTTGCATTTGGTGTGCCATCAAAACTGATCACAGTTGTAGTGCCTGTACAAATTGCAGTGCTGCCGCTGATAGTAGCTGTCGGCAATGCTTTTACGGTAACCGTTGCAGATTGTCCGGAAACAGTTTGTGAACAACTTGGCGATCCCGCTGTTGCAACACTAACGATCGTGTAAGTTGCATCTGCTGTTAAAGCAGCTGTTGTAACAGAAGCAGTCCCTGCGCCATTTAAAGTAACGGTTTGATTTGCCCCGTTATTAATGGTATAGGTAACTGTTGCGTTGGCAGTTCCGTTAAAAGTTATTGATGCAGTAGATCCTGAACAAATTGTAGTAGTGCCGCTGATGGTTGCTGTTGGTGATGGATTTACAGTGATTGTTCCTGTTGCATTCGCCGTGCCACAACCTCCGGTTAGAGGGATACTATAATTGAATGTTCCGGATGCAGTAGGTGTGCCACTGATAGTAATTGTATTAGCAGCCCATGAAGCTGTTACACCTGCAGGCAACCCTGTTGTGGTTGTGTTTATTCCCGTTGCTCCGGTTGTTGTGTGGGTGATATTAGTTAAAGCGGTATTGATACAAACTGTTGGTGTGCTTGATGCAGCCGTTACAGTATTAGCGGCAGTCACTGTTATTGTTCCTGTAGCATTTACAGTACCGCAACCACCTGTTAATGGTATACTGTAATTGAAAGTTCCTGATGCAGTAGGCGTACCACTGATCGTTATTTTGTTTGCGGCCCAAGCGGCTGTTACACCAGCAGGTAAACCAGTTGCAGCAGTATTAATTCCTGTTGCACCGGTTGTTGTATGGGTGATATTTGTTAATGCAGTATTGATACAAAGAGTTGGTGTGCTTGATGCAGCAGTTACAGTATTAGCAGCAGTTACTGTTATTGTTCCTGTAGCGTTTACTGTACCGCAACCACCTGTTAATGGTATGCTGTAATTGAAAGTTCCTGATGCAGTAGGTGTACCACTGATGGTGATTGTGTTTGCAGCCCATGAAGCTGTTACACCTGCAGGTAAACCAGTTACAGCAGTATTAATTCCTGTTGCACCGGTTGTTGTATGTGTGATATTTGTTAGTGCAGTATTGATACAAAGTGTTGGTGTGCTTGATGCGGCCGTTACAGTATTAGCAGCAGTTACATTAATTGTTCCTGTAGCGTTTACTGTACCGCAACCGCCTGTTAGAGGAATGCTGTAATTGAAAGTGCCGGATGCAGTTGGTGTGCCACTGATGGTAATTGTATTAGCAGCCCATGTAGCTGTTACACCTGCAGGTAATCCTGTTGCAGCAGTATTAATTCCTGTTGCCCCGGTAGTTGTATGTGCGATGCTTGTTAATGCAGTATTGATACAAATTGTTGGTGTGCTTGATGCAGCCGTTACAGTATTTGCGGCAGTCACTGTTATTGTTCCTGTAGCGTTTACTGTACCGCAACCGCCTGTTAATGGTATACTGTAATTGAAAGTTCCTGATGCAGTAGGCGTACCACTGATCGTTATTTTGTTTGCAGCCCATGAAGCTGTTACACCTGCAGGTAAACCAGTTACAGCAGTATTAATTCCTGTTGCACCGGTTGTTGTATGTGTGATGTTTGTTAATGCAGTATTGATACAAATTGTTGGTGTGCTTGAAGCGGCAGTTACTGTATTAGCAGCTGTTACATTAATTGTTCCTGTAGCATTTACGGTACCGCAACCGCCTGTTAGAGGAATGCTGTAATTGAAAGTGCCGGATGCAGTTGGTGTACCACTGATGGTAATTGTGTTAGCGGCCCATGAAGCAGTAACCCCTGCAGGTAAACCAGTTGTCGTTGTATTGATTCCTGTTGCCCCGGTAGTTGTATGGGTGATGTTTGTTAATGCAGTATTGATACAAAGCGTTGGTGTGCTTGACGCAGCAGTTACTGTATTAGCAGCCGTTACATTAATTGTTCCTGTTGCGTTAACTGTACCACAACCACCTGTTAAAGGAATACTGTAATTAAATGTTCCAGACACTGTTGGAGTACCACTGATGGTGATTTTGTTAGCAGCCCATGTGGCTGTGACACCAGCCGGCAATCCAGTTGCAGCAGTATTGATTCCTGTTGCCCCGGTTGTATTATGTGTGATATTAGTCAGAGCAGTATTGATACAAAGTGTTGGCGTACTTGATGCAGCAGTTACTGTATTAGCAGCTGTTACATTAATTGTTCCTGTAGCATTTACTGTACCGCAACCGCCTGTTAGAGGAATGCTGTAATTGAAAGTGCCGGATGCAGTTGGTGTACCACTGATGGTAATTGTGTTAGCAGCCCATGAAGCTGTTACACCAGCAGGCAATCCTGTTACAGCAGTATTGATTCCTGTAGCGCCGGTTGTTGTATGTGTGATGCTTGTTAATGCAGTATTGATACAAAGTGTCGGTGTGCTTGATGCAGCAGTTACTGTATTGGCTGCAGTTACATTAATTGTTCCTGTAGCATTTACGGTACCGCAACCGCCTGTTAGAGGAATGCTGTAATTGAAAGTTCCGGATGCAGTTGGTGTACCACTGATGGTAATTGTGTTAGCAGCCCAAGCAGCCGTTACACCTGCAGGTAATCCTGTTGCAGTTGTATTAATTCCAGTTGCCCCGGTTGTCGTATGTGTGATGCTTGTTAATGCAGTATTGATACAAATTGTTGGTGTGCTTGAAGCGGCAGTTACTGTATTCGCAGCAGTTACATTAATTGTTCCTGTAGCGTTTACTGTACCGCAACCGCCTGTTAGAGGAATGCTGTAATTGAAAGTGCCAGATGCAGTAGGTGTACCACTGATGGTGATTGTATTTGCAGCCCATGAAGCTGTAACACCAGCAGGTAAACCTGTTACAGCAGTATTGATTCCTGTAGCACCGGTAGTTGTATGTGTGATGCTTGTTAATGCAGTATTGATACAAATTGTTGGTGTGCTTGATGCAGCCGTTACAGTATTCGCAGCCGTTACATTAATTGTTCCAGTTGCGTTTACTGTACCGCAACCACCTGTTAATGGTATGCTGTAATTAAATGTGCCAGACACTGTTGGAGTGCCACTGATGGTAATTGTATTAGCAGCCCATGAAGCAGTAACCCCTGCAGGTAATCCTGTTACAGCAGTATTGATTCCTGTTGCCCCGGTAGTTGTATGTGTGATATTTGTCAGAGCAGTATTGATACAAAGCGTTGGCGTACTTGATGCAGCAGTTACAGTATTCGCAGCTGTTACATTAATTGTTCCCGTAGCATTTACTGTACCGCAACCACCTGTTAGAGGAATGCTGTAATTAAAAGTGCCAGATGCAGTAGGTGTACCACTGATGGTAATTGTGTTAGCAGCCCATGAAGCTGTTACACCAGCAGGCAATCCTGTTGCAGCAGTATTAATTCCTGTAGCACCGGTTGTTGTATGTGTGATGCTTGTTAATGCAGTATTGATACAAATTGTTGGTGTGCTTGATGCAGCTCCTGCTGTATTATTTGCTTTTACAATCACCTGTATTTCCTGGAATGGTCTGCAGCCTGCACCCGCCGGAGTAGGATTGGCGATGGCATATACATAATAAGTATTTGCAGTATTTGGTAATGATCCTGCATTGCCTAATACCGGAGGATTATAACTGGCTACACCTGCAGCAGGTGTTACATTGCCTAATAAAGTTCCGCCGGTATACATTGCCGTACCGGTTTGTTGTGTGGTGAAATATACAAATGAGATTGCATTGGCTCCTGTGAATGTTGTATTTACTGATAGCGCAGATGGATCTCCTCCTGCACAAAGCGATTGACCACCAGTTGGACTTGTGATCGTATAACAAGGATCAGCTGTACAGGTTTGTGTATTGGAAGTGAAACAACCACCGGCACCGGTTGGGGTTACAGTAATTAATACGTTATCCCCAGCCGTTAGGCTGTTTACTGAATAGGTTAATACATTACCAATAGCACCAACATTTACTACAGGGTTACTATTTATCTTATAAGAAACAGTGTAGCCGGTTGCGCCGCTAACAGCAGGCCATGTAAATTGAACAGAACTTGTAGTAGCTGTTCCGCAACTGATTGTGGGAGATACCTGGTTGTTTACAGTTACCGTTACACTTTTTGTTATCGGGCAAGTTGTAGTTGTATAAAAAGACAGATCATCTATAGCAAAATCGTTACCACCTGCAGCAACATTTCTATCTATCAATGCAATTGTTGCGGTTGTAGCTGCACCCGAATTCCATGTGTATGTAACCTGGTTCCATCCTCCCGGACTTGGGCAGGTGCCTGCCGGCGCATTGTTTCTGCTTGTAGCAGTTACGCCGGTTATAGGGGAGCCATTTACCTGTGTTTCTATGATTGCCGGACTGGTAGCTGTAACACTTTGCAATGAATAAGAAAATGTGTAAGCAGTGCCTGGTATTACCGGTATTGTTTGATACCATATTCTGTCATTGGCAACTGTTGATCCATCTACTACCATCATATTACCTGTTCCGGAAGTATGATCTCCGCAAATTGAAAAACCGGTTTCGAAGGTTTTAGGGTTTGGTTGTATACCATATGTTTGCTGAGCCAGGCTGGTGTTCAGTTGAATATTTGTGTAATCAGAATTAAAGCCCACATTACCACCCGAAAAATCGCCATTATAGATCAATTCTTTTGTTGCACTGGTAGATGTTGAAACAGTATAGGTGGTAGTTTGTGTAGGATTGGCTGCCGGTGTGGCTCCGGATGTAACTAAAGTTGGGTCCGCTGGTGAGGCTGTCCATGAATATACACCGCTGGAACCACCAGTTGCGGATAGATTAGCGGATGCGCCGGAACAAATAGGACTACTGGCAGTTACGGCTAAATTATTTGCCGGATCAGTTAGTGTAATGCCGGTCTTTGTTATTGTTGCCGGTGTGGAGGCTGCATCTGTAACAGATATTGTATTATTTGTAGAAGCAGGCATACTCGAAAAAATTCCGGTGCCATTTACTATCGTTCCATTTAATGTATAGGTATAAGGAGTGGTGCCTCCTGTTGCATAACCAACAATGAAGCCATCGGAGCCACCTGTACAGGTAGGATTAATTGCTGCATACGTTAATGCTAATGGTGGAGGCACTTTAATAATTGACAGATCGTCTAAAGCAAAATCATTTCTTGTGGTGTTTGTTTCTGCATCTAATAACCAGAATTTAACCCAGGTGCCAACGGCGGTCCATGTATAAGTAACCTTGGTCCAGTTGTTGTCTGCCGGACATAAATTTGTTTGTACAGTGGATTGGCCACTACCATCTTCTTTTACAATTTGTATATTGGCTTGAGGGGCTGTGGTATTTGTATTTACATTTTTGATCCAATAAGTAAAAACATATTGACTGCCAACGATCAATCCGGTGATACTGTTACTGTTGTTAGCTGCCCAAACTTTATTGCCAGCAGAGCTCCCTCCATCTACTACCATCATTTTACCTGTTCCGGTTGTATGGTCTGTAGAATGAATAAAGTTTGCCGTATTCATTGTATACGGATCAGTTAATATTTGAAAGTTTCCTGAACCAGTTCCTACAGAATAATTGGAAGAATTGTTATTACCAGTGCCATCAAAATTGCCAAGGTTGGTGTCAAAATCACAATAGTAAGGTATTTGAGCAGAAGCCTGTATACTGATAAGTGAAACTATGGATAGTAAAAAAAACCTGGACAAAACTCTTGTCATGGCATTGCAAATACGCTTCGGAAATCTTTTCATCAGAAAATAAATATTAATTTTTACCTAATTAGTTAGAATTAGTTTGTGGGTTTTAAGGTAAATCCTGTCGGTTGAAGTACGATGAAATTGTACGTAATACATTTTTCGTACGGGTTTATTAAATACAAGCTATTGATCGTTAAATATTGTGTGTAAAATACACATTAATCAACAATCGATAAAATTTTTATTCATAATATGATTATGTGTCGCCTATAATTAACTACTATGATGCTGTGATCTGGGAAAATGCAGTATAAACAATATCAGCAGTAATACTTAATTACTGCTGATATTGTTGGGTTTATCTTTTAATTATTTCTCTTAACAAGAATCTTACCTCTTTCTACCTGCTCATTCTTAAAAATTACCTCATACGCATACATACCAACCGGCAATACACTTAAGTCAACTTTTCTTGTATTGTTGATCTCTTCTTTTGCTTTAAATATCAATCTGCCTATTGCATCATATAAACTAAACGATTTAATTGTTTGGTTGCCGGATAAATTGATGGTTCCACTTGTAGGATTTGGAGAGATCACAATACTTTGGATCGACTTATTGCGTCTGATGGATGCAATTGGGCTATAAGAAACATTGCCATTGGTGCCAACTTCTTTGAGTCTGTAATAAAATATATCGGCGTTGATTCCTGTAAGTCTGTTATCCAGCATATTATATTGTAATGGAATACTGCTGTTACCTGATCCGGGTAAACTTCCTACTGCAGAGAAATGAACTCCATCGATACTACGTTGTACTTCAAAATATTTGCTATTGATCTCTGTTACAGTATGCCATCTTACGATCGCATCCTGTTGTTTATTATCACTCCATTCGGCAGTAAAAGAAAGAAGTGTAACGGGAGTAATATCATTTACAGTAACGGTTACAGATCTTGACAAACTGCACACATTGTTTTTGCTGAATACAAGATCATCTATGGCAAAATCATTACCGGTTGCATCAGTGGTTCTGTCATACATACATATTTGTGCAAGGGTATTTGATCCTGAATTCCAAACGAATGTATGCTGGCTCCAGCCGTCCGGAGTAGCGCTTGCATTGGCTATACTGGTTAGTTGATTTCCGCTGATAGGTAAGCCGTTCACTTGTGTCTCAATTTGAGCAGGACTAGGTGTAGCCACAGTTTGCAGCCAGAAACTGAAAGTATAATCTGTGTTGGTTGTTACAGGAATTGTTTGACACCACATTCTGTCATTGCCCAGGTTTTGAGTAGATCCGTCAAACACCATCATGTTGCCCGTACCACTATGGTCAGTTGTTGAAACAAAATTGGCATCAAAAGAATTAGGATCTGTAACTATACCGTATGCTTTTTGATTCAGGGTGCTTACATAATATTTATAATCAGATGTAAACCCGGTATTGCCACTTTCAAAACCCGGATTAAATATCAGATTGGGTGTATTGGTATTAGGAGTGGTTACTGTATACACTGTGGTTACAGCCGGGGTTACAGTAGGGTTTGCTGTGTTGGGAGCCGTTAAACTTGCATCTGGTGGAACCGCTACCCAACTATATCCTCCACTGCTACCGTTGGCAGATAATATAACGGCGTCGCCTATCTGTGTAATGGTTGTATCAGTTCTAACAACAAGTGGGTTTGCCGGATCTGTTATGGCTATTGTTGCAGCGCTGCTTACAGATGTTGGTGTAGGCGAAGAAGCATCTTTTACAGAAACATAATTTCCTATAGATGCTGATAGGCCGGTAAAAATAGAATCTGAACCAAATGCTCCACCATTCAAACTGTAGGTATAAGGAGGAACTCCGCCTGAGGCATATACTGCAATGGCGCCATCAGCCGAGCCCGGGCAAGATGGATTGAAAATGGAATAACTTACTGCCAGTGGAAGTGGCGAAGCGGTAAGCGACAGGTCATCTAAAGCAAAGTCATTTCCTGTTGCACCGGTAGTTTTATCATATAACCATATCTGAGCGTAGTTGGTTGTTGCAGTCCACTTATAGGTTACCTGGGCCCATCCGCATAATGTTTCAGGACAAACAGTGCTGCCGGTAGTTGGTGTAACAACTGTGCCATTTATTCTAACTTCGATATTGGCCAGATTACCTACTGCATTGGTAGTAGAAATAGATTGTATCCAATAGCTGAAAGTATATTCAGTACCTGAACTGATGGTGATACCACCACCTGGGGATTGTTCCCATATCTTATCTCCCGAACCGGAAGAGCCATCTACTACCATCATTTTACCTGTACCGGTGGTGTGGTCAACACATGAAGCGCTCCAACTGCCATTAATTGTGCTGGGGTTGCTTACAATAGCATAGTTCCTTTGAACACTGGAAGGTCCTGCGGTAAGATTATAATTGGTTGTAAAGCCTGTACCGGCTCCACCGCTCTCAAAATTGCCGTTAGTGATCAGGTTTTGAGCGGATGCCGATAGAAAGCTTAATAGTAATAATAACAGAACAAAGAAAATTGAAAAAGTCATCTTTGTTTTAAAAGATGGGATTGTGGGTAATGTTTTTTTCATCATTTGAGGTTTAAAAAATGGTCAAGCGTTATATAAAAAAAGTCTGGTTTTATTTTTAAAATGAGATCAAATTTCCACGTATTCTTCACGCTTTTTAATCTGTATTAATGTGTAAATAATACACTTTAATATAGATTTTTTTTAATTGATTTTCTACAAAAAAGAAAACCTCTCAATGCTTTTTAAATTACCTCGTATCTTCTGAAATGCTTATGAATACAGCATTTCGTGGAGCTGAATTATAAGCTATCTTATTTCTGTTCAATAAAAAAAGTCAGTGTAGAATTTTTCAATTCAAGCAATTCGTCTAAAGAATACTGTGTCTAAAATACACATTAAAATCAAAATTTCAACTTTAATTTTAAAAAAATCTAAAAAAGGAATTTTGTGCAGCTGTTATATATAAAATAAACAAAATCTGTATTTGAGGAAGGAGAAATTTCCTGATATTTTATTAAAAAAAATCAGGACTGTTACCAGGAAATGAAACATCGGTGATATATCAACGTTAGGTAACAGTTTTTATACTCTGTAACATTCTGGTCAAAAATTTATGTAGCATTTCCATGCTCAACATACTTTCTACAACCAATATCCCGTTTTTGCCTACTTGTTTCAGCTTTGCTTTATTTGTTCCCTTTTGCAAAAATTGCAAAATGCCTGTAAATGTTTCGCTTTGGAAATAAGGGCTATCGGGATTGCTCACAAAAAAGCATCTGAGTGTGGCGTCTTTCAATAATATTTTTTCAAAGCCCAGTTCAACCGCCATTTTTCTGCATCGAACTGTGGTAAAGAGGTCTTCCACAGGAGCTGGTATCGGACCAAATCGATCCTTCATTTCTGTATGAAAGTCGGTTAACTCCTGTTCTGTTTCACAATTGTCTAACCGGCTGTATAAACTTAATCTTTCTGTGATACTTTCCACATAACTATCAGGGATCAATATTTCCAGGTCTGTATCGATTGAGCAATCACTTACAAAATCATCTTGTTGTGATATTTCTTCCTTGTATAAGTCTTTAAATTCGGTGCGTTTCAATTCTCTGATGGCTTCATCCAAGATCTTTTGATACATTTCGAAACCGATCTCTGCAATAAAACCACTTTGTTCTCCACCCAACATATTACCGGCGCCACGGATATCCAGATCTCTCATCGCTATCTGGAAACCACTTCCCAGATCGCTGTATTGTTCTAATGTAGATAAACGTTTTCTGCTGTCAGGAGGAAGTGTACTCATTGGCGGGGCCAGTAAATAACAAAATGCTTTTTTATTGCTACGGCCAACTCTTCCACGTAACTGATGCAGGTCGCTTAATCCGAATTGATGAGCATTGTTTACAATGATCGTATTTACATTAGGGATGTCGACACCACTCTCTACAATGTTTGTGCAAACCAGTACATCATATTTTTTATCCATGAAATCGAGGATAGTATCTTCTAACTGATCACCATCCATTTGTCCATGAGCAAATGCGATGCTGATGTCGGGGCATAAACTTTGAATCAATCCCTTCATTTCTGCTAAACCATTTACACGATTGTGTATGAAGAAAACCTGTCCTCCCCGTTCTGTTTCATAATATATAATATCCCTGATTGCATCTTCATTAAAGACCATTACTTCAGTTTGTATGGGCTGCCTGTTAGGCGGAGGTGTATTGATGATACTAAGGTCTCTGGCTCCCATTAAACTAAACTGTAATGTTCTTGGT